>DATLZL010000363.1:0-2191 GCA_035574035.1 Binatia bacterium
GCCCCGGCTCGCGCCGCACCTCCAGCTCCCGCCAGCGGATGCCGAGCCGCAATCCCGTGCCCAGCGCCTTCAATCCGGCCTCCTTGGCGGCGAAGCGGGCGGCCAGGTGCGGGATCGGGTCCCGCCGCGCGCGGCAGTAGGCGAGCTCGGCGTCGGTGAACACGCGCCGCAGGAAGCGCTCCTGCCAGCGCTCCACCACCTGCCGCAGCCGCGGCAGGTGGACGAGGTCGACGCCGATGCCGCGCACGCTCATGGCCCGCCGATCTCCCGGCGGATGAGCGCGGCCAGCTCCTCGGCCATCGCTCGCACTCGCTCGGCGTCGGGTCCCTCGATCATCACCCGCGCCAGCGGCTCGGTCCCCGAGTAGCGGAGCAGGATGCGGCCGCGGTCCTCGAGCTCGTCCTCGAAGGCCCTCGCCCGCTCGGCCAGTCCGGGCAGCGACGCGATCGGCGGCTTGGCGCGAACCGGGACGTTGACCAGGACCTGGGGGAACTTCCGCAGGCACTGCGCCAGCTCGGCCAGCGGCGCGCCGGTGTCCTGCCGGACCGAGAGCAGGGCCAGGGCCGAGAGGATGCCGTCGCCGGCCGGGGCGTGGTCCAGGAACAGCAGGTGTCCCGACTGCTCGCCGCCCAGGTTGGCGCCCCGTCGCTGCATTTCCTCGTAGACGTACCGGTCGCCGACCTGGGTCTTGACGACGTCGATGCCGGCCGCCTTCAGCGATTCATCCAGGCCCAGGTTGGCCATCACGGTGGTCACGACCACGTTGCCCTTGAGCCGGCCTCGCCCGGCCAGGTGACGCCCGGTAATGGCCAGGGCGTGGTCGCCGTCGCGGATCTCCCCGGTCTCGTCGATCCAGATGAGCCGGTCGCCGTCGCCGTCGAAGGCGAAGCCGACGGCGCCGGCCAGCCCCCGCATGCGGCGCTGCAGGGTCTCGGGGTGGAGCGCCCCCGAGCCGGCGTTGATGTTGGTGCCGGTCGGCCGGCAGCCGATGGTGACGACGCGGGCACCCAGTCGCCGGAAGATCCGGGGCGCGACCCGGTAGGTGGCGCCGTGAGCGCAGTCCAGAGCGACGGTGAGGCCGCCCAGGTCCACCGGGAAGCAGCGACAGAGGTACTCCACGTAGTAGGCCTCGGCGCGGTCGTAGGTGACGTGGCGCCCGATGTCGGCACCACGGGCCCGGGGAGCGCCGTCGGCGCCGTCCAGGCCGGCTTCGATCTCCTCCTCCCAGGCGTCGGGAAACTTCGTGCCTTCCGAGGAGAAGAGCTTGATGCCGTTGTCCTGGAACGGGTTGTGCGAGGCGGAGAGGACCACGCCGCCGTCGGCCTCGAGAGCGCGCGTGAGCAGGGCGATGCCCGGCGTGGGCAGCACACCCACCGCGTAGCAGTCCCCGCCGGCCGACAGGATGCCGGCGGTGATGGCGGCCTCCAGCAGGGGGCCGGAGCGCCGCGTGTCCCGCCCCACCACCAGCCGCACGCGGCTCACGCCGCGCTCGGCGCGCAGCGTGGCCACCAGCTGACGGCCAACCCGGTAGGCGAGATCGGGCGTGAGAGGCTCCTCGTTGGCGACGCCGCGGATGCCGTCGGTCCCGAACAGCCGCGTCACGGAGTCCCGCTCCGCGACAGGGCCGACTCGGGTCGGATGTCGACCGTGACCTGCACGTTGCCTCCTCGTAAGGGGTAGACCATGTCGGGCAGGACGAGCCCGACGGTCTGGGTGATCGGACCCCGGCTGCCGGTGATGTCCACCGGCGCCGTCTCGACCGTGTCCCTCACCGCGATTGTAGAACGCGGCCCCTTGACCTCCACCCGGGATGGTTCGGCCACCACCCGCGCGACCCGGTAGCCCTCGGCCGGCTCGCCCCGGACCTGGGGCGCGACGCGGAGGGTGCCCTCGGCGGCGGGGACGACCGCCACGCGGAGCGCGGCCGGGTTGATGCGCACGACGCGCACGCCCGGCGGCACCTGCACGTCGGCGGCGGACAGCAGGACACGGTTGTCGCCGGGCGCCAGCGCGGCCACGTTCACCCGCACCCGGACGCTGTCCGACCCCACCCGGCTGGCGGCGAACCGGGCCGCCTGCAGCTGCAGGTCCACCCGCTCGCGCTCGTCGGGCACCAGCAGCACGTCGGCGGGGACGCCGACGTACTCGACGGGCGCCGACACCGCCAGGTGGATGCGGTCGCCGACGGCCA
>DATLZL010000364.1:0-2902 GCA_035574035.1 Binatia bacterium
GAACCCGTGTGCGGCCAAGAACCCGTGCGCGGCTCAGAACCCGTGTGCGGCCAAGAACCCGTGCGCGGCCAGGAACCCGTGCGCGGCTGGAGCGGCCGGCGCCGTCCAGGACGAGGCCGCCGAGGCGGCGTTCAAAGCGTACAAGCGCTGGAAGAAGGTCAACTCCGAGCCGGTCAAGAGTGCGACCCACGGCAACACGCTGGTCTTCACCTACCTCAACAAGACGGCCGAGGGCCCGGCCATGAAGGGCACCTTCCCCTTCCCGCCCGGTGCGGTGCTCGTGAAGGAGGCCTTCGAAGACCAGGGCGGCAGGCCGGGAGCGCGCGGCAGCGTCTTCGTCATGGAGAAGCGCAAGAAGGGTTACGACGCGGCCAACGCCGACTGGCACTACGCGGTCGTCGCGCCGGACGGCGGCATCGCCATGACGGGAAGCGGGAAGGCCGGCAGTCCGACGCAGTTCTGCGCCGCGTGTCATCAGGCCGCGAAGGCCAACGACTACGTGTTCGGCACCGGCACCACGATGAAGGTCAAGCCCGTGCAGCTCGGGCAGGCCCCGCAGAACCCCTGCGCCGCCCGGAATCCCTGTGCGGCCAAGAATCCCTGCGCGGCCCGGAACCCGTGCGCGGCCAAGAACCCCTGCGCCGGGAGGAAGTGACAACGAGGTAACGGCCCGGCGGTCCCGCCCCCTGGGGCCGCCGGGGCTCCCGGTCCGCCCGTCCCCAACCTTTGCCCTTGCGCCGTTCTCCGGGTAATGTTACATTCCCGATCGTTTAAGTAGCCAAGCCAGGAGGCGTGCATTGATGAGGTTTTCCGGCCCGATCGGCATCCTCGACGAGCACCCGGAGTGGTCGAAGCGGCTGACGGCGGAGCTCGCAAGCCGGGGGGTGCCCTACGAGAAGATCGACCACTCGAACCACGCCTTCGACCCCGCCGACCGCCGCCCGCGCTATTCGGTGATCGTCAACCGCACGAGCCCCTCGTCGCACCGGCGCGGCCACGCGAGCGTGCTCTTCTACGCGGAGGCGCTCCTCGCGCACTACGAGGCCACCGGCATCCCGGTCATCAACCCGGTCGCCGCCTACCGGTTCGAGAAGTCGAAGGCCCTCCAGCTCGACCTCTTCGAGCGGCTGCGCGTGCCCTACCCGCGGTCCATCGTGCTGAACCACCGGGACCAGGTCGTCAAGGCGCTCGACGGGCTGCGCTTCCCCGTCCTGCTGAAGCCCAACGTCGGGGGCTCCGGCGCCGGCATCCGGCGCTTCGACGCCCGCGAGGACGTCGAGAGCCGACTCGACGAGCTGGACTTCGGGCCCGACGGGACGGCGCTGCTCCAGGAGTACGTCGAGCCCGAGGGCGGAGCCGTCGTCCGGATCGAGGTCCTCGACGGCCGCTGCCTCTACGCGATCCGCATCGTGCGCGAGGCCGACCGGTTCAACCTCTGCCCGGCCGACCTCTGCCAGGTGCCGCCCGCCCGAGGCGCTGGCGGATCCGGCGCGTCGGTGAGCCCGGCCGGCGAGGGTCCGGTCGAGCCGGCCGCGGCTCCGGCGAGCCCGGCCGGGGCCTGCCCGGTCGAGCTGGCGCCGGGTCTCAGCGTCACCCGGTACGAGCCGCCGGCGGAGGTGGTCGCCCGGGCCGTGGCCATCGCGCGCGCGGCCGCCATCGACGTCGGCGGCATCGAGTACCTGGTCGGGCGCGACGACGGCCGCGTCTACTTCTACGACGTCAACGCCACGTCGAACTTCGTCGCCGACGCCCCGTCGGTCCTGGGTTTCGACCCGTTCCCGCCGTTCGCCGACTACATCGAGCGGGTCGCCCGCGAGGGCCGGCCGCCGGCCCGGGCCGCGGCATGAGCGGGGTGGTCCGGGAGACGAAAGCCCAGCGCGTCGAGCGGCTCAAGCGCGCCCTGAACCCCTGGGAGGCGTACGACGAGATCGTCAGGTTCGCCCGGGCGGGCTACGAAGCCATCCCCGACGAGTGGCTCAAGACCTACTTCCGGTGGTGGGGCGTCTACACCCAGGGCGACGGCCTCGGCGCCGTCGGCGGCCGGGGCGGCGAGGGCCAGGCCGTCCCGTACTTCATGGTCCGCATCCGGATCCCGAACGGGCTGCTGCTGTCGCACCAGCTGCGGACGATCGCTGACCTGGCCGAGCGCCACGCCCGCGGCGTGGCCGACCTCACCGTCCGCCAGAACGTCCAGCTCCACTGGGTCCCCATCGAGGCGATCCCCGATGTCTTCCAGAGCCTGTGGCGGGTGGGGCTCACCACCCAGGGCTCGTGCGGGGACGACACGCGCAACATCACCGGCTGCCCGCTGGCCGGCCTCGACGCCGACGAGGTCGCCGACGCCTCGCCGCTCGTGCTGGCCGCCACGCGGATGCTGAACGGCAACCCGGCCTTCTACAACCTGCCGCGCAAGTACAAGGTCACGATCACCGGCTGCCGGGTCTGGTGCTCGTACCCCGAGATCAACGACGTGGGCCTGACCGCGCTCACGCATCCCGCCACCGGTGAGGTGGGCTTCTCGGTCCGCGTCGGCGGCGGGCTCTCGACCCAGCCCCACCTGGCCGTCCGGCTCGGTGCCTTCGTGCCCTGGAACCAGGTCCTGCCCGTCGTGCGCGGCATCACCGAGATCTTCCGCGACAGCGAGGTGCTCCGCCGCGACCGGGAGAAGGCACGGCTCAAGTTCCTCTTCCTCCAGCACGGCTGGACGGCCGAGCGCTTCCAGGACGAGCTCGAGCGCCGGATCGGCTTCCGGCTGGAGGCCGCGGCGCCCGAGGAGCCGCCCGAGGACGTCTACCGCGACCACGTGGGGATCCACCCCCAGAAGCAGCCGGGCCACGTCTATGCCGGGCTCGCGGTCCTGCGCGGGCGGCTCGGGCCCGCCGACCTGCGCGCGGCGGCCGAC
>DATLZL010000365.1:0-3354 GCA_035574035.1 Binatia bacterium
CCGCCAGCGGGCGCGGATGGCCTCGAACTCGGCCGGCGGCAGCGGGCCGGCGGCGACCAGGGCGGCGTTCTGCGGCCAGCGGTCGGGCCGGGCGGTGCCGACGAGGGCGGTGTGCACGCCGGGCACGGTCAGCGTGAACCGCAACGCGATGCCGACCGCCTCGTCCATCGGCCGGCGCAGGAAGTCGTAGTCGAGGACGCGCAGCCGCTCCCAGTAGTCGGCGTAGTACGACTCCGGGCGCCGGCGGGAGGCCCAGACGGCGTTGGCGAGGGGCCGCTTGGCGATCACGCCGAGCCCGGCCGCCCGCGCCAGCGGCAGCACCTCGTCGATCGCCGCCTGGTCGGCGATGTTGACGGAGATTTGCAGCGTGTCGAACCGCCCGCACTGCACGGCGTACAGGGCGGCGGCGCCGTCGCCGCTGTATCCCACGTAGCGCGTGAGGCCGCGCGCCCGCGCCGTCTCCAGCGCCTCGATCGCCGCCCCCCGCCGCAGCACGCGCTCGTCGCAGGAGTGGAGCTGCACCAGGTCCACCCGGTCCGTGCGAAGCCGCTCGAGGCTCCGCTCGATGGAGGCCAGAATCGAGGCCGGCCGCCAGTCGCCCCGGCCCCAGCCGCGAGGGTGGCCGACCTTGGTGAAGAGCAGGACGTCCTGGCGGCGCCCGGCCAGCGCCCGCCCGATCAGCGCCTCGCTGTCGTCGTAGCACTCGGCGGTGTCGATCACGTTGAGGCCCGCGTCGAGCGCGGCGTGGATCAGGCGCGCCGCCCTCGCCGGGCTCACGCGCTGGTAGCCGATCTCGGCGCCGCCGAGGCCGAGCACGCTGGCGACCATGTCAGTCCGCCCCAGGCGCCGCCGCTCCATCGCGCCCTCAGGGCGCCTCGGTGGGGATCACGACCACCTCCAGCGGCGCCCCGCCCCGGAGAACCCGCAGCCGCACCGGCGTCGCCCCCGGCCAGGGCCCGAGCCGGCGCTGGAGGTCGTCGATCCCGGCCATGGGGCGTCCGTCGAGGGACAGGATCACGTCGCCCGGGCGCACCCCGGCCCGGGCGGCGGGGCCGCCGGCCTCGACGCTCACGACTTCCACCGCCCACGGCGTCTCGAGCGCCAGAGTCCGGGCCAGCCGGCGGTCCGCCGGACGCGTCTGGCCGCCCAGGCCGAGGTCGGCCCGGCGTGACGGCGTCGGCGCGGCGGGCCGGGGCCGACGAATCCCGGCCATGGCCTCCGGACACCGGGTTTGACGCTGGTAGCTTCTGGAGGCTACCATCCGGTCGTGCGCGCCGTGGGGCTCAAGGTCCTCAAGAACAAGCTCGCCGAGTACGTCCGGCTGGCCCAGAGCGGCGAGACCATCCTGGTGACCGACCGGGACCGCGTCGTCGCCGAGATCGTGCCCCCGCGCGAGGGACGCGGCCCGACCGTGTCGGACGCCCTGCTGTCGGAACTCGTTCGCAAAGGGTGGGTGACGCCGCCGGCCCGCCCGCTGGGCAGTTCGCCGCCGCGGGCGCCGCTGGTGAGCCTCGCGCAGCTCATGCGGGAACTGGACGCCGATCGCGCGGACCGGTGATCTATCTCGACGCGTCGGTCGCGCTGGCCCAGCTCTTCGCCGAGGATCGCATCCCGCCGACCGACCTGTGGCGTCAGTCGCTGGTCGCCAGCCGCCTGCTCCAGTACGAGGTCTGGGTGCGCGTGCACGCCCGCGGTCTCGAGGTGCCCCATGGGGAGAAGGTCCGTGACCTGTTGGACGCGGTGATGTATGTCGAGCTCGCGCCCCCCGTCCTGGCGCGAGCGCTCGACCCGTTTCCGGTGCCGGTCCGCACGCTCGACGCCCTGCACCTGGCCACCATGGAGTTTCTCCGCCGCCACGGTCAACCCTTCGAGCTGGCCAGCTACGATACGCGACTGGTCGCGGCAGCCCGCGCGCTCGGCATTCCGGCCCATCCCCTGTGACGGGCCGGCCGTATACTGGCGGCGTGCCGGCCAAGGTTCCGTGGCTGCCGTCCGAGGTCCCGCCCGGGGCGACGACCGACCGGTGCCCGCGCTGCCGGCGTCCGGCCATGATCCCGTGGACGCTGCGCCGGGACGACCGGACCAAGCAGGTGCTGCGCACGTGGGTGTGCACCGAGTGCCAGATCACCGAGGAGCGCCCGGAGCCGGAGTGAGACGCGGGGCCGGTGATCAGAGCCGGTTGATGTGGTCGATGAGCTGGCGCAGCCGGGCGTACGACGAGCGGTTGAACGGCAGGATCAGGCGCGGCAGGTCGGGAAACTCGTCCAGCTCCTGAGGCACGGGCCCCGCCGACTGGTCGACCGGGCCCTTCAAGATGTCCTCGAACCGCGTCTCGATCACCCGTAGGGCCTCCTCCGGCAGCGGCCGCTGCAGCCGGAAGACCAGATGGTCGGCGACGATGCGGGCGGAGTGGAAGATGCGGTAGAAGCCCAGGATGTGGCGGACCGCCTGCTCGACGTCGTCGGCGATGAAGTAGAGCGAGCGGTCCTCGGGATCGATCAGGCGCTGGTCGACCAGCCCGCCCACGAACCGGTCCCAGCGCCGCCAGTACGGGACGCCGCCGGCCTCGATCAGGGCCATCGGCACCAGCGCCGACTTGCCGGTCTGTAGCAGGGTCAGCACCTCGAACGTCTCGTCCATGGTGCCGAATCCGCCGGGGAAGAGCGCCACCGCGCTGGCCTCCTTCACCAGGAACAGCTTGCGGGTGAAGAAGTACTTGAAGCTGATCAGCTTGGGGTCCGCCGCGATCCAGGGGTTGGCCTCCTGCTCGAACGGCAGCCGGATGTTGAGGCCGAAGGAGCGCTCGGCGCCGGCGCCCTCCTGGGCGGCGCCCATGATCCCGGCGCCGGCACCCGTCACCACCATCCACCCTTCCTCGACCATGCGCCGACCGAACTCGAAGGCAGCGGCCGCCGCCGCCTCCAGGCGCGGCGTGCGGGCCGACCCGAACACGGTGACCTTGCGCACGTGACGGTACGGCGCGAAGACCTTGTAGCCGTAGCGGAGCTCCTTGAGCGCGGTGTTGGTGATCTTGAGGTCCCCGGACGAGGCGCCGTCCTCGTGGAGCTTGAGCACGGTGGTCAGCATCTGGTGGAACCACAGGCGACGGTCGGCGGGCACGCCGGCGGCCTCGATCAGCTCGGCGATCAGGCGGTTGGCGGCGTCGTTCTGGAGCTGATAGCGGCGGGACTCGGGCACGACCTCAGTATAACGACCGGCGCGGCGCCGGCCGCCTTCTTCTCGCCGTCGCCTTCCGGGGCTTCGGATCGATTCAGGACGGTGCCCGGCGGGTGGTGAGAGCAAGTCCGGTCACGACCAGCGCCGCCCCTGCCGCCGTGAGCACGCCGGCCGGCT
>DATLZL010000366.1:0-3793 GCA_035574035.1 Binatia bacterium
CCAGACGTCCCCGTGCTCGGGGCACCGACCGGCGAGGGCGGACTGGGCGATGGTGACTGGACGGAGGGCGTCCCGCTGGTGATCGGTGACGGCGCCGGGATGCCCGCCGTCCCGGTCGGCGCCGTCGGGGCGCCGGCGCCAGAGGGCGGACTCGGCGAGGCCGGGATGGACACCACCGGTGAGGCGGCCGGAGGCACCGCCGGCGATGTCAAGCCCGACGGCGTTCCCACTCGCCCGGGAGCCGGAGGCACCGTGGCCGGCGGTGACGCCGGGCCGCCGCCCGCTGCACTCGGCTGCGCAGTTGTCGCATTCGATTGCGCGCCCGATTGCCCCGCCTTGCTCTCCCGATCGGGCCCGGAGGGCTGGGACTCGCTCGCTGGGCTCGGCGGCGGCAAGGTCTCGCCCGCACGCGGAAGGTCCGGCCGCTCGCGCGGCTCGGCACGGCTCGGCCGCGGCGGCAGCGCCACGAGCGGCTCGGCGCGCGATGCCGGCGATGACGGACGCACGAACGGCGGCAACTCGGCCGGACGGGGCCGTCGCTCGGCCGCCCGGGTGGAGACAGAGCCACCCGCCGCGACCTGGGGGTCCGGCGCCGCCTCGGCTCCACCCCGGGCGGCCACGCCTGGGCCGGGTCGAGCGCTGCCTCGGCCGGGGTGGGAGAAGGCCGGAGCCGGATCACGACCTGCCGTCGGCGGCAAGCTCAGGTCCGCGCGGCCGGGGGGCTCCGGCGCGACCGGCGACGACACGTCACCTGGTGAGGAGCGCCACGCGGGCCGCGCAGCGTCCAGGACGGAGGCATCGGGCGCGCGCTCGGGATGCACCGGACGGACGACGCCGTCACGCCCGCCGGTATCGCTCGACGCGACGCCGTTGCCGGTGCTCGGCCGGCCGTCGCCCGCCCTCCCGTTGGAGCGGAACCGCCCGCGGAGGTCGTCGGCGGCTCCCCGAACCGCCTCCAGCACGGTGGCGACCGCGCCCAGCCGGTGGTCGAGCCCGCGCAGGTGGCCCTCAACCGTCGGGGGACGGCCGGACAAGAGCGCGGCCACGACGGCCAGCACCCCGGCCACCCCGAAGCCCGCTCCGGCCAGGGCGTGTCCGGCGCGCGTGATCCGCTGCCGGCGCTCGGCGTCCCGGCGCCGGCCGTTGGCCATGGTGAAACCGTAGGCATAGACGAGCGCGCACACGACCAGGGCGCCGAAGGCGGCCGCGAGCACGGATCCGAGGACCGCGTAGCGCGCAGGGTCCATGCCGAGTGCCACGCCAGCAATCCGGGAGCCAGCGACTCGGGACGGCGGCGGCCGGGAACCCGGCCGACCGCGCGGCGGCGGGACGGGTCACCCCTTGAGCCCGCCGGTGCCCCAGCCGGCGATCAGGTGCCGCTGCAGGACCAGGAAGAAGGCGAGGGCCGGCACGGTGATGAGCAGCCCGGCGGCCATGATCAGGCCCCAGTCAACGACCGCCGCCGAGAACAGGTCCTGCACGCCGACCGGCAGGGTCTTGAGCTCGTCGGAGGCGATCAGGATGCGGGTGAACAGGTAGTCGTTCCACGCCAGGGTGAAGGTGAAGATCGACGTGGCCAGGAGCCCGGGCAGGGCCAGCGGCAGGACGACGTGGCAGATGGCCCGCACCCGGCCGGCGCCGTCCACCAGGGCCGCCTCCTCGAGCTCTACCGGCACCGCGCGGAAGAAGGCGCGCAGCAGCCACAGCGCGAAGGGCAGGCAGAAGGACGAGTACGCCAGCACGAGCGCCGCGTGGGTGTTCACCAGCCCCAGTCGCCGGCAGAGGATGTAGAGCGGGATCACGATCATGATCGGCGCGAACATGTAGGTGGCCAGGATCAGCCGGGCGATCGCCTCGCGGCCGGGGAAGGCGAACCGGGTCAGGCTGTAGGCTCCGGCGGCGGCGACGGCCATGGTGAGCAGGACAGCGCCGCCGGACACGGCCACGCTGTTCCAGACGTAGGTGAGGAAGGCGGTGTCGGTGACCAAGCGGCGGAAGTTGTCGAGCGTGGGCGCCGCCGGCACCAGCGTGGGCGGCAGGGCGAAGATCTCGCGGGGCGGCTTGAGCGCCGTCGCCAGCATCCAGGCGAGCGGCAGCACGGCCTGGGCGGTCAGCCCCACGGCGGCCGCGTAGAGCAGCGCGCGCCTCACGCCGCGTCCTCCTCCTCCCGCCAGAACAGGCGGAAGTAGACGACCGTGGCGGCCATCAGCATCAGGAACATGATCACCGAGAGCGCGGCGCCGAAACCGGCCTGGTAGTAGGTGAAGGTCCGCATGTAGGCGTAGATCGGCAGCGTCCGGATCTCGCGGCCGGCACCGGCGCCCTCGCCCCACAACCACACCGTGTCGAACTTGGTGAACATCCAGATCGAGCGCAGCAGCACGACCACCACCAGCACGGTGCGCAGCTGGGGCAGCGTGACGTGCCGGAAGCGCGCCCAGGCCGAGGCCCCGTCGACGCGGGCCGCCTCGTAGAGCTCGGGCGGGACGGTCTGCAGCCGGGCCAGCACGCTCAGCACGACGAACGGCGCGAACTGCCACACGCTCACGAGGACGAGGGAGGTCATGATGTGATCGACGCCGAGCCACACGATCGGCTCCCGCACCAGCCGCAGCGCGACCAGGGCGTGGTCCACCAGGCCGTACGTCTCGTTGAGGAGCCATTTCCAGAGCACCACCGCGACGATGGTGGGGATCATGTAGGGGAACAGCACCGCCGCCCGCACCAGGGCCCGGCCGCGGAAGGTCTGGTGGAGGACCAGGGCGGCGGCCACGCCGAAGCCGAGCTGGAGCGCCGTGCTCCATCCCGCGTAGACCACGCCCTTCCAGACGCTGTCCCAGAACTCGGGGTCCCGGGCGATCTCGACGTAGTTGTCGAGCCCCACCCACCGCTCGGCCGGGAAGAAGGCGTGCTTGTCCAGGAAGGACAGCCAGGCGGCGTAGGCGACCGGGTAGAGGACGAGGGCACCGATCAGCAGCAGACCGGGCCCGATCCCGAGCAGCCCCAGCACGGCGGGGCGCGAGAGCGACCGGCGGCGGCGGACGACGCGGTCCGTCCGGGCCGCCGCCGGGGCGGCCACCGTCACCGCGGGGCGCCGGGAGTCACTTCTTGAGGTGGCCGGCCCGGATCAGCAGCTCCTCCACCCGCTTCTGCGCCCGGGCCGCCGCTTCCGGCGAGGGCATCCCCTTCACCGCGTCGAGGACCATGTCGACCAGGATGCCGGACCCCATCACCTCCAGAAGGTAGGGCCGCTTGAGGTCCTCCCAGTCGATGACCAGGATGGGCTTGACGCGGTCGGCCCGGAAGTAGGCCTCCTGCACGTCGACCCACGGCTTCCACTTCTTGAGCACCGCGTTGTCGGCGTACTTCGGGTGCCGGTAAGTGGACTTGGTCACCGGCAGCAGATGGACCGGCACCGAGTGGAGGTAGCGGACGTAGTTCTCGTCGCGGTAGAGGAACTTCAGGAACTCGACCGCCTCGGCGGCCGCCCGGGCATCCTTGAAGACCATCCAGGGCTCGGCGTCGAGCTGGGCGGCCGGGCTCTTGCCCGAGGGCCCCACCACCTTGTCGGCGACGGCGAAGTGCTGGGGGTCGGCGATCTCCCGCGGCGCGTACTTCTCGATGTAGCCGGTGCCGCGCCCGTAGGCCTGGTACTGCATCGCCGCCCGGCCGTTGGCCATGTTGGCGAAGGTGTCGAGGTAAGAGTGGCCCGTCCACCCCGGCGGCAGCACCTTGTCCAGGCGCTTGTAGAAGTCCAGCAGCTCGATCATCGGCCGCTCGGTGAGCGTCGGCC
>DATLZL010000367.1:0-5962 GCA_035574035.1 Binatia bacterium
TCATGGCGCCGGCCGGGAGCCGGGCATCATGGCCGTCACCACCTTCGCCGAGGTCGAGCCCTACCCGCAGCAGGACGGCGAGGGGGCGCCGTCGGCGCCCGAGTACATCACGACGACGGCCGACGCGTTTCGCTTCGTTCACAGCGAGTCCACGGACGAGATCGACCGCCGCTCCACCGAGCTCGACGATCTGCTCGACCAGGGGCTCGCCGTCGCCCTGGCCGAGCTTCTGCAACGCCTGTAAGCGTCGTTGAAAGGTGGCGCCGACGACGATCCTCTGGCGGCGGCTCGACCGTCCCGGCCATGAGACGGCGCGAGTCGAGCGCGACGGGGAGCGCTGGATCCTGGCCGGGGCGGCCGTGTTCCTCCACGAGGGCCGGCCCTGCCGGCTCGACTACCGGGTCGTCTGCGACGCCGGCTGGCGCACCGTGGGCGGCCGGGTCACGGGCTGGATCGGTCCGGCTCCGGTGGACGTCGCGGTCGAGGTCGCACCCGGCGGCCGGTGGACCCTGAACGGCCGCGAGTGCCCGGCGGTGGCCGGCTGCGTGGACCTCGACCTCCACTTCAGCCCGTCCACCAACCTGCTGCCCGTCCGACGGCTCGGGCTCGGGGTAGGCCAGGCGGCCCCGGTGCGGGCCGCCTGGCTGCGCTTTCCCGGCTTCACGCTCGAGCCGCTGGAGCAGGTCTACCGGCGGCTCGGCGACACGCTCTACCGCTACGAGAGCGGCGGCGGGGCGTTCGCGGCCGAGCTGACCGTGGACGGGGCCGGGATGGTCACTCGCTATCCCGGCTTCGCCGAGGTCGAGCCGGCCTGACCGGTCTCAGGCCAGGAAGGCCCGCAGCATCCAGGCCGTCTTCTCGTGCTTCTCCATCAAGCCCACCAGGAAGTCGTTGGTACCGGCGTCCCCGCGCTGCAGGACGACCTCCTGGTCGGTGCGCAGCTGGCGCACCAGCGCCTCGTGGTCGGCCAGCAGGTCGGTCAGCATGGCCCGGGCGTCGGGCCGCTCGCCGGGGCGCTCCTTGAGCCGGGCGTGCTGGACGAACTCGGCCAGGGTGCCGAGGGCCCGGCCGCCCAGCGTGCGCACGCGCTCGGCCACCTCGTCCACCACCTCGTCCAGGGCCTCGTACTGCTCCTGGAAGAACCGGTGGAGGTCGTTGAACTGGGGGCCGGTCACGTGCCAGTGGTAGTTGCGCGTCTTGGTGTAGAGCAGGAACTCGTCGGCCAGCAGGGCGTTGAGGATCTCCACCACCGCCGTCCGGTCCTGGTCGGAAATCCCGATGTTCGGGGTCATGGTCGTCTGTCCTCCTCCCCCTTGGATGCGCCCCGGGCCGACCGGGTTGCCGTGGGAGCCTCATGGTACAGTGGGCGCGCCATGAAGCTCCCGGCCCGCGTGACCGTCTGCGAGGTGGGGCCCCGGGACGGCTTCCAGATCGAGCCGGAGTTCATCCCCACCGACCGGAAGGTGGAGGTGGTGGACCTCCTGTCGGAGGCCGGCCTGCCCCGGATCGAGGTGACCTCGTTCGTGCACCCCAAGGTGGTTCCGCAGCTCCGGGACGCCGAGGAGGTCATGGCCCGGATCCGCCGCCGGCCCTCGACCCGGTACGCCGCGCTCGTCCCCAACGACAAGGGCGCCGTCCGGGCGGTCGAGGCCGGCGTGGACGAGATCCACACCGTGGTCTCGGCCAGCGAGAGCCACAACCTGGCCAACGTCAACATGACCATCGACGAGTCGCTCGAGAGGCTCCGGGCCGTGATGCAGGTGGCCGAGCGGGCTCGGGTGCCGGTCTCGTGCGGGATCTCGACCTCGTTCGGCTGTCCCTTCGAAGGCGAGGTGCCCCTCGAGCGGCTGGAGCGCCTGGTCGGCCGCCTGGTGGACCTGGGGGCCCGCAGCATCGCGCTGGCCGACACCACGGGGGTGGCCAACCCGGTGCAGGTCCAGCGCACGCTGGAGCGCCTGATGCCGCGCTTTTCCGGCGTCGAGTGGACCCTCCACACCCACGACACCCGGGGGCTGGCCATCCCCAACATCCTGGCCGCGATGGAGTGCGGGGTGACGACCTTCGACGCCTCGATCGGCGGCCTCGGGGGCTGCCCCTTCGCGCCGGGGGCCTCGGGCAACGTCTGCACCGAGGATCTCGTCCACGCGCTCCACGCCATGGGCGTGGAGACCGGCATCGACCTCGACCGCCTGATCGCCGTCTCCCGCCGGGTCCAGGCAATCGTCGGGCGGACGCTCCCCGGCCAGATCGTCAAGGCCGGTCCGTGGGACCGCCGTTACCCGGTCCCCGAGGCCGTGTCCGCCCGCCTGGCCGCCCGCGGCTAGCCGGGCCGATGCGACGGCCGCCGCCCTCCACGACCTGACATGCCGCTCGGCCGCACCGCCGCCCGGATGCTGCGGCTCATGGACCGCGCCGTCACGCGCTGGCACCTGCCCGTCATCGGGACCGCCAAGGGCCGCGTGATCCGGCGGCTGATCGAGCGCCACCGGCCCGAGCGGGCCGTCGAGATCGGCTCCCTCTTCGGTTACTCGGCGATCCTGATCGCGGGCACCCTGGGACCGCGGGGCCGCCTGGTGTGCGTGGAGGCCAGCCCCTACCTGGCGCGCTTCGTCGAGCGGAACGTGGAGGAGGCGGGGCTGGCCCGCAAGGTGCGCGTCGTGGCCGGCGATGCGCTGCGGGTGCTCCCGCTCCTGTCCGGCCGCTTCGACTTCGCCCTGATCGACGCGGTGAAAGAAGACTACCTCGAGTACCTCCGGCAGCTGGAGCCCCGGCTTCTCCCCGGCGCCGTGGTCGTGGCGGACAACACCGGCGTCTTCCGCCGCGACGTCAAGCCGTATCTCGAGTACGTCCGCGACCCGGCCGGCCGCTACGCGAGCCGGGAGTACGTCGTGGGCGACGACGCGATGGAGGTCTCGATTCTCAGGAGGTCACCATGACACGCCTGCTGATCGCTGCGCTCGTGGTCGCGCTCGCCATCCTGGGCGCCGGCCCGGCGCCCGACGCTCTGGCCCAGGCCAAGGTCCCGAGCCGCCCGGTCCAGCTCATCGTCCCCTGGGCCGCCGGCGGCGGGACCGACCGCATCGCCCGGATGGTGGCCGTGCTCCTGGAGAAGGAGCTGGGCCAGCCGGTGACCGTCGTCAACCGCACCGGCGGCAGCGGGGCGGTCGGCCACACCGCCGGCGCCACCGCCGCGCCCGACGGCCACACGATCACGATGGTCACCGTCGAGCTGACGATGATGCACTGGATGGGGCTCACGCCGCTCACCTACAAGGAATTCACGCCGGTGGCCCTGCTCAACATCGACCCCGCCGGCGTGCAGGTGGCCGCCGACTCCGAGTTCAAGTCGCTCAAGCAGCTGCTCGACTACGCCCGGGCCAACCCGGGCAAGCTCAAGGCCTCGGGCACCGGCCGCGGCGGCATCTGGGATCTGGCCCGGGCCGGCATGCTGAAGGCGGCCGGGCTCCCGGTGGACGCCATCGGCTGGGTGCCGTCGACCGGCGCCGCCACCGGGCTGCAGGAGCTGGTGGCCGGCGGCGTGCAGGTGGTGACGGCGAGCCTGGTCGAAGGCCGGCCGCTCATCGAGGCCGGCAAGGTCCGCCCGCTGGCCATCATGGCCGACAAGCGCGACCCCGCCTTCGACGTGCCGACGCTCAAGGAGCTCGGCATCAACTGGTCGATCGGCGCCTGGCGCGGCATCGCGCTGCCCAAGGGCACCAGCCCCGACATCGTGGCCGTCTACGAGAAGGCCCTGGAGAAGGTGGTCAAGAACAAGGAGTTCGTCGACTTCATGCAGAAGGCGCCGTTCGGGATCCTCTGGAAGGGCTCCAAGGACTTCGCCGCCTTCCTCGAGGAACAGGACCGGACGATGGGCGCCCTCATGAAGGAGGCCGGACTCACCAAGTAACCGCATGCGGTTCAGCGAGACGGTGGTGGGCGCCGGCTTCGTGGTGGCCGGCGCCCTCATCGTCGGCGCCACGCTGTCCTACCCGCCCGGCGAGCCCGGCCAGCCGGGCCCGGCGCTCTTTCCCCGGCTGGTCGGGGTGCTCATGATAGGGTTCGGCGGCCTGCTCGCCGTCCAGGGCGCGCGGGCCGGCGGGGGCGGCGAGCCGGTGGCTTGGCGGCGCCGCCTGGCCAGCCCCGGGTTCCAGAACGCGCTCTTCGTCATCGGCGCCGTGCTGTTCTACATCCTGATCGCCGAGCGCCTGGGGTTCCTGCTGACGGCGGCGGTGATCCTGTTCGGCCTCATGTGGCGCCTCGCGGTCCACCCGGTGATGGCGGGGCTCGTCGCCGTCGGCTTCAGCCTCTTCGTCTACGCGCTGTTCTCCACGCTCCTGCGGGTCCCGCTGCCCGGCGGCCTCCTCTGGTGGTGAGGCGGGCATGGCGCTGAGGGCGGGGTGAGCGAGCCCCTGAGCGAGGCCGTCGCGCTCCTGGCCAGCTGGAAGGTCCTGGCCGTCATCGCCGCCTCCAGCCTCTACGGCCTCTTCGTGGGGGCCATGCCCGGGCTCACGGCCACCATGGCCGCCGCCCTCCTGCTGCCGTTCACCTTCTTCATGGACCCGCTGCCGGCGCTGGTGGCCATGGTCACGATGTCGGCCATGGCGATCTTCGCCGGCGACATCCCGGCCGCGCTCGTCCGCATCCCGGGCACGCCCTCATCGGCGGCCTACACCGACGACTCCTACGAGCTGACCAAGCAGGGGCGGGCCGAGCTGGTCCTGGGGGTGGACCTGGTGACCTCGGCCCTCGGCGGCATCATGGGCGCCCTGGTCCTGATGACGGCGGCGCCGCTGCTGGCCGAGGTGGCGCTGCAGTTCACCTCGTTCGAGTACTTCTGGCTGGCCGCCCTGGGTCTCAGCGCCACCGTGATGATCGCCAGCGCCAGCCCGGTCAAGGCCGGCCTGGCCCTGCTCACCGGCCTGTTCTTCTCCACCGTCGGGGTGGACATCACGCTGGGCTACCCGCGCTTCACCTTCGGGGTGACCGAGCTGCTCAACGGCCTCAATTTCATCCCGGCCATGATCGGGCTCTTCGGCGTGTCCGAGGTCCTCCGCAACATGGGCAGCGCCCAGCTGCGGTACCCGATCGCGACGGTGAGGGCGGAGGCGATCTTCCGCGGCGTGGCCGAGACGCTGTGGCGCTACAAGGCCAACATGGCCCGGGCCGGCGCCATCGGGACCTTCGTCGGGATCCTGCCCGGCGCCGGCGCCGACATCGCGGCCTGGATCGCTTACGCCGTCTCCCGCCGCTTCTCCCGCAACCCCGAGCGCTACGGCAAGGGCGCCATCGAGCCCATCGTCGATTCGGGGACCGCCAACAACGCGTGCCTGGCCGGCGACTGGGTCCCGGCCCTCGTGTTCGGGATCCCGGGCGATTCCATCACCGCCATCGTGATCGGTGTGCTCTTCATGAAAGGCCTGCGGCCGGGCCCCATGGTGTTCGAGCAGCAGCCGGAGCTCGTCTACGGCGTCTACCTGGCCTTCATCATCGCCAACGTCCTCATGCTCCCCTTCGGCTACCTGGCCATCAAGGCCAGCGGCCTGATGCTCCGGGTGCCTCGCAACGTCTTGATGCCGGCCATCCTCGTCTTCTGCATCGTGGGGGCGTTCGCGATCAACAACAGCGTCTTCGACGTGGGCCTCATGCTGGCCATGGGCATCCTCGGCTACTTCCTGGAGGCCAACGGCATCCCGGTGGCGCCGATCGTGCTGGGCATGGTGCTGGGGCCGATCCTCGAGCAGAACTTCATGATCAGCATGATCAAGACGAGCTGGGACGTCACCCAGTTCTTCTCCCGGCCGGCGGCGGCCGTCCTGGGCGTCCTCACCCTGGCCACCTGGCTGGTGCCGGTCTACCCCCTGCTCGCCCGCCGGCTCCGGGCCGGCTGACGCCCGCCCGCGGCCGCGACGGACCGGCCGGGGCTCCGCGCGCGGAGCTCGAGCGCGCAACCCCGCCCGCGTCC
>DATLZL010000368.1:0-10807 GCA_035574035.1 Binatia bacterium
CGCCATGTCGACCGCCATGGCCGTGGCCGGCAGGTCGAGCGCCGCGTGAATCGTGGTGGCGTTGGTCTTGTCCAGGTAGGCCGGGTCGGCGGTGGCGAAGAAGAGCGCGGTCGGCGCGGGGCCCCGCCGCCCGCGCAGCGCCACCCGGGCGGCCTCGACCGCCATGGAGGTCGTGTCCTCGTCGTACCCGGCGACGGCGCGCGTGCCGGAGCCGGCCGGGGCGCCGAGGGCCTCGGCGATGGCCCGGCGCTCGAGCCGCCAGTACGGCAGGTAGGCGCCGTAGGCGACGATCCCGCGCATGGCGTGTATCTTAGCCGAGGCTCGACGAGGCGGGTGGTTCAGTCGACGGCGACGGGGACGGCGCTGTCCTGCAGCGCGGCGAAGACCGAGCGCGCCAGCCGCGGCAGCTCGGGGTCGCGGGCGCCCATGATCAGCACGGTGTCGCCGGGACGCGCCTCGGCCACCACCCACCGGCGGACCGCGTCGTGATCGGGCGCGTAGGCGCACCCGAGGCCCGGCGGCAGGTCGGCGGCAAGCGCGGCGCTCGAGAGGTCACGCTCGACCGTGCCGCCGGCGTAGAAGATCTCCGCGTAACAGAACCGGTCCCGTGGCCGCAGCAGCCGCGGCAGCAGCTCGCGCAGTTCGGGCCTGAGAAAGCGCGCCGGCCCGAAGCCGTGAGGCTGGAAGACCGCGACCACCCGCTCGCTGCCGGCCTGAGCCGTCGTCACGGCGGCCGCGATCTTCGCCGCGTTGTGCGCGTAATCGTCGACGACGCGGATGCCGGACCGCGTGGTGCCGATGATCTCGAAGCGCCGCTGGACGCCGGGGAAGGCGGCCAGGGCCTCCGCGATGCTCCGGGGCTCCAGGCCCAGCTCGAGCGCGACGAGCGCCGCCGCGGCGGCGTTCTCCAGGTTGTGCCGGCCCGGCTGCGCCAGCGCCAGGTGGATGGCGTCGCCGTCCACGCGCAGCACGCCGGCCGCACGGTCCGGCCCGGTGGTCAGGACGTCCAGCCGGGCGCCGGCGCCGGCGGCGGCCCCGTAGGTGATGCCGCCGACCGAGTCACCGATGGCCGCGGCGATCGGGCAGCCGGCGTTGACCAGAAGCCGCCCGCACCGCCGCGCGAAGGTCGTGAACTGCTCGCGCAGGCTCTCGATCTCCGCGTGGTCCCGGCTCACGTTGTGCAGGACGCCGACGGCCGGCCGGTAGGCGACGAGGCTGCCGTCGGACTCGCACGCCTCGGCGACGACGGGTCCACCCGGTGGACCCACGACGCCGGCCGGTCCCGGCTCGCCCACGAGCGGGGCGCCTCCCAGCACCGTGGCCCGCAGGCCACCGCGCCCCGCCAGCCACGCCACCATGCCCACGATCGTGCTCTTGCCGCTGGTTCCGGCCACCGCCACTCCGGGGACGGCGGCATTCACGAGGTCGGCCAGGAGGGCCGGGCGCGCGATCGTCGGGATACCGAGCCGGCGGGCCTCGCGCATCTCCGGGGTATCGGCCTCGACGGCGGTCGAGTAGACGACGCGGTCGAGCCCCTCGCGGATCGCGCTGCCGTCCTGAGCCTGGAGGGCGATCCCCAGCTCCCGGAACGCCGCCGCCAGCCGCTCGTTCTTTCCCTGGTCGAACGAGCGGTCGGACCCCTGGACGTCATGTCCCCACGCGCGCAGCAACCGGGCCAGCGGGCCCATCCCGCTGCCGGCGATGCCGGAGAAGTGGTAGCGCAGCGGCCGCGCCGGCGCCGTCACGGCCTGCCGGCTCCCCTCTCGCCCCGACACCCCGGAGTCGCCATCCCCTGCTGGAGTCGCCATCCCCTGCTGGAGAGGATAGGACGGAGCGGGCCGCCGTGGCCAGGACTGCCGGCGCGGCCCGGTTACGGCGAGGCGACGGTGAGCCGGCCGGCCACCTCGAATCGCCCATCGCCTCTCGGCGTCACGACCACGACCTCGCCCGGAGCCGGGTGGACGCCGGTCAGCGCCGAGATCGTCGAGCCGTGAGAGACGAGCACCAGGTTGCCGGGACCCCGCCACCGGTCGACCAGGACCTGCAGGTCGGCGACCTGAGCCGGTCGATTCTCGGGCCGGCCGTGGAGATTGCCCAGCGCGGCCGAGACCTCGGCGTCGCCGAAGGCCAGCCGCGCCGTCTCCAGACACCGGCACCAGGGACTCGAGAGCACCCGCCCGATCGGGATGCCGCGGGCCCGGAACGCTTCCCCGAGCCGCCGGGCCTGGGCCCGCCCCTGCTCGCTCAAGTTGCGCTGGGTCCGGCAGTCGTCGAGCCGCATGCCCGGCGGGTCCCCCGCGCCCGGGGTCGTCGCCGCGTGACGGACGAGCACGACCTGGCCGCCACGCCCGAGCAGGTCCCAGAGCGCGGTTTCCGCGACGACCAGGATGGCGCCGAGCAGCAGAACCGCGGCCGCCAGCGCGCTCGCCGCCAGGCATCCGGCCGCGCGGCCGCCCGGGGCGCGCCTCATGCGTCCCGTCCCTGCCGGCGGCGCTCCTGCTCCGGCATCACGGGGACGCGATGAGCGGGGCGGGAACGAGGGGTGCCGCCGGCATGTCGAGGCTCCGGGCGCCGGAGCATAGCATGGTCGCTGGCCGCCGCCAGGCAGCCGCCGGCCGGTCGAGTCCTGGGCGGCCGGGCGCGATGAATCAGGCGGCCGCGTTCAGCGGCGTGGCCGGCCGACGCACGTCCTCGACGACCTCGTACCAGGTGTGACGGCTCGGCTCGGCCTCGAGGCCTTCCAGGCGCTGGCGTGTCTCCCGGAAGGCCGGGTCGGTGTGCCAGGCCTCCCAGTCCGCCCGTGTCTGCCAGGTGCCGAAGATCACCCGCCGGTTGAGGCCGTCCATCGGGATGAGCAGCTGGCCCCCGATCCAGCCCGGACGGTGACGGGCGGCAGCCAGGCGCTCGCGCATGGCGGAGTCCCAGTCGGGCTCTCGGCCTTCCTTCAGCGTCACGTGGGTGATGATCGTCATCATCGGCGGCTTCTCCACTCGAGAGGGTCGTCGGGGCGCCCCGGTGCACGACGGATGCCACTAAAGGCCGCTGCCCCACCGGTGGGCCGACGGTCCCGCCTTTGCACGAACAAGCCCGAAACCCCGAACGCGGAGGACAGCGATGGCAGTGATGCACGGGTTCAAACACCGGTTCGGCACCGGCCGGCGCATGGGGCCGCCGGCCGAGCGGTATCCCTCCGCCGCCCCGGGCTGGGGACCGATCCTGGCCTGGTCCGCCCTCGGCGCGGTGCTGCTGGCCCCGGCGATGGTCTGGCTGGCGAGCGGCGGCGCGCGAGGAGGCTGGCGGCGTGGACGCAAGGTCGGCGACGTCATGGTGCGCGACGTCGTGGCGGTCCCGCCGTCGGCGACGCTCGCGGAGGCGGCACGTCGCATGCGCGACGCCAACGTGGGGGCGTTGCCGGTGGTCGTGGACGGTCAGGTGCGCGGCATGATCACCGACCGTGACCTGGTCGTGAGAGGCATGGCCCGCGGCCTGGACGCCGCCACCGCGACCGTCGCCGAGTGCGCGACGACGCAGGTGGCCTGCGCACGGCCGGAATGGGACGTCGAGCAGGCCATGGAGGTCATGACCCAGTGCCAGGTCGGGCGGCTGCCGGTCGTCGGCGACGACAACCGGCTGATCGGCATGGTGACCCTGAGCTCGCTGGCGCTGCGCTCGTCCGAGCAGGACGAGGCCTTCGAGACGGCCCAGGAAGTGTCGCGTCGCTCCAGCCGCTTCGTGTCGGGCACCCGCTGAGCCCCGGCCGCGGCGCGCCCCGACGGGTGCGCCGCGGCCTCGTCCCGTCGACCCTGGGGTAGACTGGCGGCAGCCGCTCCACGCGCGGAGGTGCCCATGGATCTCGAAGCCGTCCGCGGCCATGCCGTCGTCCTGCAACCGGACGAGGGGCCGTCGTTCTGGCAGCCCGTTCCGGCCCGCGGCCACGCCGACCCTCGGCTCACGCCGGCTGTCACCCGGTTCCCCGGGCTCTCGATGGGGTACCAGACGATCGCGCCCGGCGGTCGCATCCGCGAGCACTCGCACGCCGCCCAGGTCGAGCTGCAGATCTGCTTCCGCGGCAGCGGCCGGGTGGTGGTCGACGGCCGGAGCCACCCGCTGGTGCCCGGCACCGCGTGCTTCCTCGGCTACGGGGTGAAGCACGAGATCGTCAACGAGGGGCCGGACGAGCTGGTCATGATCTGGGTGGTGGCTCCGGCCGGCCTGGAGCACTTCTTCGCGGCGATCGGCCGGCCGCGCCGCCCCGGCGAGCCGGCGCCCGAGCCGTTCGCACGGCCCCCGGACGTGGTCCAGATCGAGCGGGCCATGGGCATGAACGACACCCGGGCCTGAGGCCATGCCCACGGTCTCGATCGGGGATGCCGAGCTCTACTACGAGGAGGCCGGTGTGGGCCCGCCGCTGCTCTTCGTCCCGGGCCTGTCGGGCCTGGGGTCGTTCTGGTCGGCCCAGATGGCCCACTTCGCCATGGAGTACCGCGTGGTGACGCACGACCATCGGGGCGCCGGCCACAGCACCCACTCGCGCATCCGCTACTCGGTCGAGCAGATGGCCGAGGACGTGCTGCGGCTCATGGACAAGCTGGGGATCGACCGCGCCCACTTCGTGGGCCACTCCACCGGCGGCGCCATCGGCCAGGTCATCGCCCAAGACCACCCCCACCGGCTCCGCACCCTGGTGCTGAGCGCCACCTGGAGCGGGCCCGACCCCTGGTTCCGCCGGCTCTTCGAATCGCGCAAAGAGGTCCTGCTGGCCTGCGGCGTGGAGGCCTACCTGCGCGCCTCGGCCCTGTTCCTCTACCCGCCGTGGTGGATCTCGGCCAACGACGCCGCGCTCGCCGAGTCGCACCGGCAGGCGCTGACCGCCGTCCCGCCGGCCGAGGTCATCGCCAGCCGCATCGACGCGATCCTGCGCTTCGACCGGCGGGCGCGGCTGGGCGAGGTCACGGTGCCGACGCTCGTGATCGTGGCCGCCGACGACCTGGTCACCCCGCGCTACTACTCGGTCGACCTGGCCGAGCGCATCCCCCA
This sequence comes from Binatia bacterium, assembly GCA_035574035.1. Lineage (GTDB taxonomy): Bacteria > Methylomirabilota > Methylomirabilia > Rokubacteriales > CSP1-6 > DATLZL01. The sequence goes on from DATLZL010000368.1 coordinate 5,038, forward strand.
CGCGCGGCTGGTCGTGCTCGAGGCGGGCGGGCACTTCGCGCCCCAGATCGCCGCGCCGGCCTTCAACGCCGCCGTCGCCGCCTTCCTCCGCGAGCACGCCGGCGCCTGACCGCGTCGTTTCCGAGCGCGGTGTCTTCCGATCGCGGGGCGCTCCGCCCGCCGGGCCTCTTCAGCGCAGGCGGCGCAGCAGCCAGAGCATCAGGCCCAGGCCCGCCCCGAAGGCGAACGCGGCCTGGGGACCGAACAGGAACCGGTTGCCCTCGCCCTGGACCTGGCGCGCGATCAGGAACGCGACGGCGCTGTCCTTGACCTCGGCCCGCTGCGCGACCAGCACGCCGCCGGCGGCCTGGTCGAGCTCGACCTCGCCGCCGCGGGCCAGCAGCACGGCCCCCTGCGTGATCTCCACCTCTTCGCCGGCCTGGACCTGCACGGCCGCGCCCTGCCGGATCTCGACGTCGGTGGCCGCCACCGAGCGGACCCCCGCCTGGCGGATGCTCACGGCCTCGGCCTGCACGCTTTGTTGTCGCTCCATCGCTCCTGCCTCACGGCGCCGAGCGGCGCTCGACGCGGGTTTGTCACAGACGCGGGTCTGTCACAGGTAGACGGCCTTCATCTGCGGCTCGGGGTAGCGGGCACCGGCCGCGGCGCCGGGCGGCACCGCCTGCGCAAGCCGGGTCGCGTCCGGCGGGCTCAGGCGCACGGCCAGCGCCCCCAGGTTCTCCTCGAGCCGGTCCTTGCGCTTGGTCCCGGGGATGGGCACGATGTCGGGCCCCTGGGCCAGCAGCCAGGCGAGCACCAGCTGGGCCGGCGTGCACCCCTTCTCCGCCGCCAGCGCCTCCACCCGCCTGACGAGCTCCCGGTTGCGGGCGAAGTTCTCGCCCTGAAAGCGCGGGTGCTCGCGCCGTCGGTCGCCCTCCGGGATGTCCTCGGGTTTGCGGACCTGCCCGGTGAGGAAGCTCCGGCCGAGCGGCGAGTACGCCACCAGGCCGATGCCCAGCTCCCGGCACACGGGCAGCACGGTCTCCGCCTCGACCCGGTACAGCAAGGAGTACTCCATCTGCACGGCGGCGATCGGGTGGACGGCGTGAGCGCGCCGGATGGTCGCCGGAGCGGCCTCGCAGAGCCCGAGGTAGCGGACCTTGCCCTCCTCCACCAGCCGCTTCATCGCGCCGACCGTCTCCTCGATGGGCACGCTCGGATCCACGCGGTGCTGGTAGTAGAGGTCGATCACGTCGACGCGCAGCCGGCGCAGGCTCGCCTCGCAGGCCTGCCGCACGTACTCGGGGCGGCCGTCGACGAGGTTGCCGGCGCCCTGCGGGTTCCTCACCTGCCCGAACTTCGTCGACACGACCGCTTGACGGCGCCGGCCCTCGAGGGCGCGGCCCAGCAGCGTCTCGTTGTGGCCCCAACCGTACATGTCCGAGGAGTCGAGCAGGGTCACGCCGCGGTCCAGCGCGGCGTGGATCACGGCGATCGAGGCCTCGTCGTCGCCCGGTCCGTACACCCCCGACATGGACATCAGCCCCAGGCCCAGCGCCGAGACCCGAAGCCCGTCTCTTCCCAGCGTGCGCTGCTCCATCGTGCCTCCTCACCCGCCGGGGCCGGCGTCGGTCCGTCCGAGCCGCCGGCCGATCCGCCGCTCGATGACGTGAGTCACGGCCGAGAAGTCCTCGCGACCCCAGCCGGCCCCGACCGCTTCCTCGTACGTCCGGGTGGCCTCCTCGAGCAACGGGGTCGGCACCTTCGCGCGGCGCGCCAGCTCCAGGGCCAGCCGGACGTCCTTGAGCATCAGCTCGGCCATGAAGGTGGGGGTGAAGTCGCCGTCCAGGATCCGCCGGGCCCGGCGCTCGAAGTAGGTGGAGTAGGCCATGCCCCCGCCCTGCCGCACGACGTCGTAGAACACGTCGGGGTCGACGCCGGCCTGGACACAGGCGGCGAGCGCCTCGGCCACGGCCACCGCCATCACCGCCGCCAGCCCGTTGTGGAGCAGCTTGATGCGGTTGCCGGTGCCGGAGGGGCCGACGTGCAGGTGTCGCTTCCCCATGATGGAGAGATAGGGCGCGACCGCCTCCACCGCCGAGGCGTCGCCGCCCACGATGAAGAAGATCTCGCCCGCCACCGCCTGGGGCTGCGAGCCGAGCATCGGCGTGTCGAGGTGCGTCATGCCCCGGGCGGCGAGGGCCTGGTGGATCTCCACCGTGATCTCCGGGCTCACGGTCGAGCAGTCGCAGGAGACGACGCCCCGGTTGCCGCCCTCCACGACGCCGCGCGGTCCCAGGTAGCAGGCCCGGACGGTGTCGTCGTTGGGCAGGCAGGTGAAGAGCACGGCGCTCCGCGCCGCCACCTCGGCCGGCGAGTGGACGACCCGCGCGCCCGTGGCCTCGGCCGCCCTCGCCGCCGCCGCGTCGACGTCGTGCACGACCAGGGGGACGCCGGCCCGTGCGAGATTGGCGGCCATGGGACCGCCCATCGTGCCGAGTCCGATGAATCCGACGGTGTCAGTCATCGCCTCCTCCTCGTTGCTCGGAGTGGACCTCCGCTCAGATCAGCGGCCATGGGTAGCGCGCGCCGGAGGCGTCGGCCGGAAAGCGTTCGAGGCCGGCCAGCTCGCGCGCGCGGGCCAGCAGCGCCCGGCGCTCCTCGGCCGTGAGCAGCGCCGCCACGTCGTCCGGCAACCCCTCGGCCAGCAGACGCTCGAGGTCGGCACGCAGGCGCCCGGGCACGGGCTCGCCCGCGAAATCCCAGATGACGGTGCGGAGCTTGGGCTCGGCGTGGAAGGTCAGCGCGTTGTCGATGGCCCACACGCGGCCGTCGGGGCCCAGCAGGCAGTGACCCGCCTTGCGGTCGGCGTTGTTGGCCAGCAGGTCGAAGAGGCAGATCCGGCGCAGCCGGTCGCCGTGCGCGGGATCCTCCCGCAGCGTGAAGTAGTGCTGGCTGAAGTCGGCCTCGACGAAGCGCTGGAGCGAGCCCTCGCCGTAGGGGCCGTCGCGCTCGACCGTGGGCGGGACCAGGTCCCAGCCGAGCGCCCGTGACAGCCGCCAGGCCGCCACCTCCCGCCGGTACAGGCCCGGCGGGAAGTCCCAGAGCGGCCGCTCGCCGCGGCGCGGCTTGTACACGGCCATCGCCCGGGCTCCGTCCCGGACGACCTCGACCAGGAAGATGGCGTTGCTGCTGCGCGGCAGGCGACCGCGGACGGTCATGGTCCCGCGGGACAGCAGCTCGAGCTCAGCGGACCGGGTGACCATTGCTCCGCGGGCAGAGGTGGGCCGGCTCCTGCGTCTGCCCGCACATCGGGCACGTGGGCCGCCCGGCCCGGACGACGGCCCGGGCGCGCTCGACGAAGGCCTGGGCCTGGGCGGTGGTGATGCTGAAGCGGGCGACGGGCACGTCGCCGGCGTCGACCGCGGCCGCCTCAGGCTCCTCGACCTCGGCGCCCTCCTCGTCGTCCTCGCCCCCCTCGTCGTCCTCCGACTCCGGAGGCGCCACCGGGCTGGCGACCACGATCACGCGGCGGGTGGTCTCGTCCCAGCCGACCCCGAGCGAGGCCACCGACCAGGCCGGCTCCAGCGGCTCGACCAGATCCAGGTTGCCCGGCAGCGCCCGGGCGCCGATGTCCACGCGGACGAGCAGGCCGGCCAGGTACTCGGCCAGGGCGTTGACCTGCTGCTTCTCGCACTTGAGAGTGACCAGCATGCCCTGCTGGCGTCCCTGCAGGTAGAACGTGCGTTCACCCGGCGGCCCGACGGCGCCGACCGTGAACAGGTCGGGAGCGTCCAGCTGGAAGGCGGTCATCGGCCCACGAGCGCGGCCAGGTCGCCGTCGAGCGAGTTCACCGTGAGCAGCCGAGGGGCACTGGCGTAGGCCACCACGCTGACCGAGCCCGGGGCCACCGTCAAGCGCTGGAACAGGTCGAGCGGCAGCCCGAGCGCGTGGGCCAGCACCGCCTTGATCGGATCGGCGTGGGAGACGGCGACCACCAGGCCGCCTCGGTGGCGCGCCACGAAGTCCTCGAGCGCGTTCACCATCCGGACCTGCACCTCGGCGAACGACTCGCCGCCCGGAAAGCGGAACCCGCTGGGGCGCTGCTGGACCTGCGCCCACTCGCGCCGCCGGCGCAGCCGGGCCAGCCGGACGCCGGTCCAGTCGCCTACGTCGATCTCCAGCAGCCGTCGCTCGGTCACCACCGGCCGCCCGCAGGCGCGGGCGATGGGCGCCGCCGTCTGCCGCGCCCGCAAGAGCGGCGAGGCGTAGACCGCCGCCACCCGGCCCAGCCGGCCGATCCGGCGTGCGGCGTGCTCCGCCTGCCGGCGGCCCTCGGCGTCCAGGGCGAGTCCCGGCGAGCGACCGGGCACCACGATGCCGGTCGTCGGCGTCTTGCCGTGGCGGACCAGCAGCACGACCGTCGGGGCGGCAGGCATCGCCGCAGCATAGGCGCCTCGACGGACGCCGCGCAAGGCGTACACTGTCAGGCGTGATCGAGGCCGTGATTTTCGACCTGGGCGGCGTGGTCCTGGAGTCGCCGTTCCGGGTCATCGCCCGCTACGAGCGCGAGCACGGCCTGCCCGCCGGGGCGATCAACCGGGCGGTGATGGCGGCCGGCGAGCAGGGCGCCTGGGCGCGACTCGAGCGCGGCGAGCTCACCGTGGAGAGCTTCTGCAAGCCCTTCGAGGCCGACTGCCGGGCGGCCGGCTTCACCGTCGACGCCGGACGCCTGATGCGCGAGATCGGCGAGGCGGCCCGTCCACGCCCGATCATGCTGGAGGCCGTCCGGCGGCTCCGCGCCAAGGGGTTCAAGGTAGGCGCGCTCACCAACAACTGGCGGGAGGCCGGGCGGCCCCTGGGCGACGGCCTGCGCGAGCACTTCGACGTGTTCGTCGAGTCGACGGCGGTCGGGCTGCGCAAGCCGGACCCCCGCATCTACGACCTGGTGTGCCGCCGGCTCGGTGTGCCGCCCGAGCGCGCCGTGTTCCTCGACGACATCGGCCGTAACCTGAAGGCCGCTCGCGCCCTCGGCATGCACACCATCAAGGTCACGGACCCCGAGCGGGCCCTGCACGAGCTGGGCGCGCTGGTGGGCCTGGACCTGGTAGGCTGACGCCGATGAACCCGACATCGCGTCGCCGCCGCCGCCGGAGCTCGTCGCGCCGGGCCTCGCCGGGTGCGGCCGCCGCCCCGATCCACGTCGCCGAGCCGGCCGCTCCGGAACCCGATCTCGTCGAGCCCGCGGCGGTGGCTGAGGCCGAGGCCGCCCCGGCCGGAGAACCTCCGCTGGTCGAGGCGCCGCTGGCCCAGCCCGAGCGCGCTTTCGCCGCCCGGGTCGCGCCCCCGGAGCCGGACCGGCCGTGGCCGGCCACGCGACGGGCGATCTTCTTCGACGTGGAGAACAGCAGCCGGCCGGAGCACGTCGCCCGCGTGCTCGACCACCTGAAGATCGAGCGCACCGGCCAGCGCACCGAGGTCGTCGCCGTCGGCAACTGGCGCGTGATCGGCGGCGACACCGCGCGTCTGCTGGCCCGTCACGGCGTGCAGCTCGTCCACAGCGCCCCGGCCGCCGGGGTGCGCGACTGGAGCGACCTGCGCATCGCCGTCGCCGCCGGGGTGTGGCTCGGCGGGGCTCGTCCCGGTGATGCCATCGAGATCGTCTCCGACGACCGGGCGTTCGACGCCGTCGGGGACGTCGCGGCGATGCTGGGCGTGAACTACCGGCGGCTGTCGTACCGCGCACTGGCCGGACTGGGCCCGGCGGAGGAGGAGACCCCGGCCGCAGCTG
>DATLZL010000369.1:0-2375 GCA_035574035.1 Binatia bacterium
GACCACTCGAACAGCGTGTGGCGCTTCGTGAGCTCGACCATCTCCTGGCCGCTCATCGCGCCTCGCTCGGTGCCGATCGCCATGAAGCCCACCTCCTGGTTAGGCCGCGATTAGACCACACCGGGCGCGGCGGGCTCCAGCCGGCTGGCCCCTCAGGCCGCGGACGATTCGGCCTCTGCCGTCGCCGCTCCCCGACGGGCATCGGCGGCCATGGCCGCCACCCGCTTGACGACGACCCTGGCGTCGCGATCGGCGCCGGCCACCAGCATCGAGGTGAACGAGTGCAGGAACGGCATGCCCAGCAGGTACAGCCCCGGGACCGATTCGATGACTCGTGGCGCTGCACCGGCCAGCCGTCGTCCATCTCCATCGGCAGCCGGACCCAGCCGTAGTCCGGCCGGAAGCCCGTGCACCAGATGACGTTGGCCACCTGCAGGGCCGAGCCGTCGTCCAGCATCGGGCGGCCGTCCCGCACGCCGACGGTCCGGGCCTCGCGCAGGTCGACGCCTGCCTCCAGCAGATCCGGCCGTCGAATGCGGAGCAGCAGGCCGCCGCCGCGCCGCACTCTGGGCGCCATCCTGCGGCCGACCGGTGTGCTGAGGCTGAGAACCGTGGTGTTGCGGAGCGGGACCCGGCGGTGATCCTGTGGTGGCTCAGGCACCGTATCGACCAGCCTGTACGGCGATCCGGAGCTCGTCGCGGCGCTGCCGAACTGGTTCATCGCCCCCGACCTCGCCGCGGCCCCACCCCGGCCGGTGAGCCTCGGCAGCTGAGGCCCCCGACCTCTAGGCGGCCTCCCGGTGGGCCCGCAGGATGGCCCGGACCGATGCGTCCGCATCGGCCTCGGTGGTCGACCAGTTCGAGACGCTGATGCGCATGGCCGCCATCCCGTGCCAGGTGGTGCCGCCCAGCCAGGCCGTGCCGTCCTCCTGGACGCGCGCGATGACCGCCCTGGTGTGCGCGTCCGAGTCGCCGAGGCGGACCAGCACCTGGTTGAGCACCACGTCGTTGAGCACCGTCACGCCGTCGGCCTCCGCCAGCTGCGCGGCCATGCGCCGCGCCAGCGCGCAGCAGCGCTCCACCAGCTCGCGGACGCCGCTGCGACCCAGGGAGCGCAGCGCGGCGTACAGCGCGAAGCCGCGCGCCCGGCGCGACGAGTCGAGCACGTACTCCCAAGGCTCACGGTGCTCGCTGCGCAGCAGGTAGCTGGCCTCGGTGGCCATCGCCGCGCGGTGGGCGTCAGGGTCGCGGACGGCCACGAACCCGCAGTCGTACCCGACGTTCAGCCACTTGTGGGCATCGGTCGACCAGGAGTCGGCGCGCTCCACGCCCTCCACCAGGTGGCGCAGGTCCGGAGCGACGGCCGCCCACAGGCCGAAGGCGCCGTCCACGTGCAGCCAGGCGTTCGGATGGCCCGACAGCGCCTCGGCCATCTCGCCCACCGGATCGAAGGCGCCGGTGTTGACATTGCCCGCCTGCGCCGCGGCGATCAGCGGCCGGTCCCTTACCGCGTCGACCGCCGCCCGGAAGGCGTCCGCCTGCAGGCGCCCCTGGTCGTCGGTCGGGATGCGGACGACCCGGTCGCGGCCCAGGCCCAGGTACTGGAGGCCGGTGAGCAGCGTGGCGTGCGCCTCCTCGCCGGCGACGACCGCGATCTCCGGCCCGCCGTACAGGCCCTGGCGCTCGACGTCCCAGCCGGCGCGGGCCAGCACCGCGTGGCGGCCGGCGGCCAGGCCCACCGTGTTGGCCAGCCCGGCGCCGGTGGGAAGGCCGGTGCTGGCCGTCGGCGGCAGGTTCAACAGGTCGAGCATCCACTCCCCGGCGACCTGCTCCGCGGCGGCGGCCGCCGGCGAGGACGCGTGGAGCGCCGCGTTCTGCGCCCAGGTGGTGGTCAGCCAGTCCGCCGCCGCGGCGGCGGGCAGCGCCCCGCCGATGACGAAGCCGAAGTACCGCGGCCCGGCGCTGGCCACCAGCCCCGGGTCCAGCGCGCCGGCCATGGCGGCCACGACCGCTTCGGCATCCTCGCCGGCTTCGGGGAGGTCGCCCAGCGCCGCGCGCAGCGCGGAGGCATCGGTCCGCGGTCCGACGTGCCGGTCGGCCAGCCCGCGCAGCCAGTCCAGGGACAGCTGGTGGGCGCGCTGCAGGGCGCGATCGCGCTCGTCCATGCGCGGCATGATGCCAGCCGTGGCTAGCCGTGCTGCAGGCGCAGCGGCGCCAGGGTGCCCAGTGACTCGGCCACGACGACGGCGTCGTCGCCGGGCTGCATCCGGAAGTCGGCCGGCGGGTTGACCGATGCCTGCCCGCCGCGGCTGACGGCCAGCAGCGTGGCACGATGTTCGGCGCGGAGCCGGGCCGAGAACTCGTCGACGGACAGG
>DATLZL010000370.1:0-2409 GCA_035574035.1 Binatia bacterium
GGCCATGGTGGCGCCCGAGGACACCGCGCCGACCAGGAGCTTCACGTCGTCCTGCAGGATCAGCTTCTCGGCCTTGCGGACGGCGGGGGCCGGCTTGGTGTCGTCGTCCTCGGAGATCATCTCGACCCGGTGGCCGAGCACGCCACCGCGGGCGTTGAGGTCCTCGACCGCCAGCTGCATGAACATCGTCTGGTACTTGCCGTACCCCTCGAAGACGCCGACCTTGGAGCCGAGGTCGCCGATTTTGACGACCTTGGACTGGGCGGGGGCCAGGCCGATGGTCCCGGCCGCCACCACCGCGAGCGAGAGCATCAGGGCGATCAGCAGTCTGAGCCTCATGACTCCCTCCTTGTCGGGGCGGACGTCTCGATCACGCCGGCCAGCGCCCGCGCGATGCGCCCCAGGGGCTCGCGCAGGCGCTCCGGCGCCGGCCCCTTGGCCAGGGTCTCGGCCTCGTCGAACGCCAGCCGCACGGCAGTGGCGGCCCGGGCGTCGCGCTGGGTGACCGCGAAGTCCACCAGGTTGTAGTAGCGCCAGATGGCTTCCAGGAACCGGCGGGCGGCCGCCGCGCGCGCCTCGGCGCTCTCGACGGTCTCGCCGAGCCGCCGGTCAGCCTCCAGCGCCAGGTCCCGGATGAGGGCGGCGAAGAACACCATCAACCCGTCCTCGGCCGCGCGGCCGTCGCCGCGGGCCAGGGCCTGGGTGATGCGGGTGTCAAGCCCGGCCGGCAGCCGCGCGGCCCGGGCCTGCAGTTCCCGGCGGAGGGCGCCGGTCTCGTAGAGCCGACGCGCCACCTCGAACCGGCCGGCCTGGATCGAGAACTTCACCTGCTTGAAGTTGGCCGAGATCTCGTTGTCGCGGGGCGACCAGGCCCCCACGTGGTGGGCGGCCGCCGGCCCGGCGGCCAGCATCAACGCGGCGAGGACCGCGGTGAACCCGGCCCGCCGCGCCGTCGCCGGCAGCCCGAGGTCGCGAGCCAGCGCGCTCCTCACGCGGCTTACGAGGCCACCGCCCGCCGCTCGGCCAGCATGCGGGCGGCCACCACCCCGGCCAGCGCCCACATCGCCACCAGGCTGGCGCCCCCGAACGGCACCAGGATCGCCCACTCGGCGATCCGCTTGCCGGGCTCGATGCCGTAGAAGGGGATCAGCGCGCTCCAGAGCAGGTAGCCGAGCGGGTAGGTCACCCCGCCGACCGTCAGGAGCAGCACCAGCGCGCGGCGCACGGGCGCCGACCGGGCCAGCGTGGCCGCCACCATCGTGGAGACGATCACCACGGTCCCCATCCCCTCGCCGTGCAGGTGGAACAGGCGCAGCCCGGCGTCGAACTTGGTCAGCGCCTCGTCCAGGATCTGCTCGTCCACGTCCCGCACGCCCACCAGGCCGTGCACCTCGGGGCGGGCGAGCATCGTGGCCCGGGCCCAGCGGGTGAGCTCCAGTCGGAACCGGGCCATGGCCGCTCCGCCCACCTCGGCGCAGGCGATCAGGACCACGGCCGCCAGCAGGACCGCCCGCGGCGGCAGGCGCCAGGTCGGGTCGCTCACGGGGCCGGTTCACGCCGGTCGAAGGCCAGCACCAGGCCGACCAGTCCGAGGATCGCGGCCGTGCCGAGCGGCGTCAGCACCCAGGTCTCGGCCAGGGCCACCCCTTCGTCGCGGCCGCGCTCCAGCACGGCGAGCGCGTAGACCAGGTAGCCGAGCGGGAACAGCGCGCCGACCCCCAGCAGGCCGTGCAGCACCGCGCGCAGCCGGCGGCGGGGCACGGCGGTGGCGACCAGGGAGGCGGCCAGCAGGACGACCGGGCTCAGGCCCTCGGCATGGGTGTGCAGGAAGGACAGCCCGGCCTCGGCCAGGAAGACCGTGCGGGCCCGGACCTCCTCGTCGTACTCGGGGGCGCTGGCCAGGCCGTGGGCGGCCGGGTTGGCGGCGATGCGAGCCAGGGCGAAGCGCTGGGTCTCCGCCCGGAACTGCGACATCACGGCCCCGGCCGTGGTACCGAGCGCGAGCATGGACACCGCGATGAGGACGACAGGGAGCGGCGGCCGTCTCATCCGAGTGCGGGGAAGATACTACACGGCTGCCGGTTTGTCATGCCGCGACATGGTAGGCTCGGACCGCAATGCGGACCGGCGCCGCCTACGTGGCGAGCCTCCGGGACGGCCGCGCCGTCTTCCTCGACGGCGAGCCGGTGCCGGACGTCACCAGGCATCCGGCTTTCGCCGCGGCTATCCGGCGGGTGGCCGAGACCTACGACCGGGCCGCCGCCGCCCCCGACGTCACGACGGCCGTGGACCCCGCCACCGGCCGGCGGGTGGGGGCCATGTGGTTGATCCCCCGGCGCGCCGAGGACCTGCTGGTCCGCGAGGGCGTCCACCGGTTCTGGGCGGAGGCCTCCTACGGGCTGATGGGGC
>DATLZL010000371.1:0-3575 GCA_035574035.1 Binatia bacterium
CCTGGTGTGCGGGAGAGGACCCCGGCGTCAGCGGCCCAGCACGAAGTCCGGGAAGAGCGCCGCCGCCAGCACGACCGCGACCAGCACGGGCACGGTCGCGAGCGCCGCGACCAGCCGCGTCTCGAAGCGGAGGTGCATGTAGTTCAGCGCCACCAGCAGGGCCTTGGCCGCGGCGGCGCCGAAGATCACGGCCAGCGCCAGGCCTCGGCCGGCCGGGACGACGCCGGCGGCCAGGCTCGCCCCCATCAGCGCCAGGAGCCAGATCCAGACCGCCACGTAGTTCGGGTGTCTGCACCTCCTCACGGCCGCTGTCCTCCCGTCAGGTAGAGGAGCGGGAAGAGGAAGATCCAGACGATGTCCACGAAGTGCCAGTAGAGGCCGGCCAGCTCCAGCCGGTGCGGGGTGCAGAGTCGGGCGGACGCGAACAGGACGGCGTTGACGGCGACGCCGGCCACCACGTGCAGCGCGTGGAGGCCCGTCATCGTGTAGTAGAACGACCAGAAGATGCCGCTGCCGGGCGTGAATCCCGCCCGCACCTCGGCGGCGTACTCGGCGGCCTTGAACCCGAGAAACAGCAGGCCGCCGAGGATCGTGAGTCCGAGGAACAGGCGGGCCGCGTGCCGGGCGCCGGCCTCGGCGGCCGCGTAGGCCTGGACGACCGTCAGGCTGCTCGTCAGGAGAACGAGGGTGTTGACGATGCCGATCGTCACCTGGAGGTGCGCGGCCTCGGCGGACCAGCCGACCCCCCCGAGCCGGAAGACCACGTAGCTCCCGCTCAGGCCCCCGAAGACCATGATCTCGGAGGCGAGGAACCACCACATCCCGAGCTTGCCGGGCGCGAGCCCGGGCACGTCGTGCCCCGCCGTCACCGGGTACTCGCCGGCGCGCACCGTCACGGCGTCGTCCTCCTGGCGCCCGCGACCGCCGGAGCCGCCGACTGGGGCAGCCAGTCCTCGCCGGCGTCGGGGTGGCTGTACTCGTACGGCGCCCGGTACACGGTCGGCAGCGTGGGCCCCCAGTTGGAAGGGGGCGGCGGCGAGGGGACCGTCCACTCCAGGGTGTTGGCCTCCCAGGGGTTGGCCGGCGCCCGCCGGCCGGCCAGCGCGCTCCAGAGCACGTTGGCGACGCAGAGCAACTGGGTGGCCATCAGGGCCATGGCCCCCACCGTCGCCACCTGGTTGAGCCACTGGTGGGGGGCTAGGAAGTCGTACTGGAGCGGATTGGCGATGCGCCGCATCATGCCGGCCAGGCCGATGTAGTGCAGGGGGAAGAAGGTCACGTTGAAGAACACCAGCGTCAGCCAGAAGTGCAGCCTCGCGAGCGGCCCGTCGAGCAGGCGGCCGAACATCTTGGGGAACCAGTAGGAGAGGCCGGCGAACCCGCCGAAGACGACCGCCGAGAACAGCGTGTAGTGGAAGTGCGCCACCACGAAATAGGTGTCGCTCAGGTAGATGTCGGCCGGGGCCGAGCCGTTGAAGATGCCGGTCAGCCCACCCACGACGAACGTCGCGAGGAAGCCGAGCGCCCAGAGCATCGGGACCTCCAGGCGGATGGACCCGCGCCAGAGCGTCGCCATCATCGCGAAGACGATGTAGGCGAACGGTACCGAGATGAGGATGGTGGTGAGGCTGAAGGGCATCGCCAGGCGGGGGTCCATGCCGCTCACGAACATGTGGTGGGCCCAGACGACGAAGCTCAGGGCGCCGGCGACCCCCGTGGCGCCGAGGATCCAGCGGTAGCCGAAGATCGGCTTGCGCGAGAAGACCGGCAGGATCTCCATCACCACGCCCATCGCCGGCAGCAGGATGACGTAGACCTCCGGGTGGCCGAAGAACCAGAACAGGTGCTGCCAGAGGAGCGGGTCGCCGCCGACCTCCGGCAGGTAAAACCCGGTGCCGATCGTGCGGTCGAGCAGGAGCATCACCGCACCGGCGATCAGCGGTCCGACCGACAGCAGGAACAGGGTCGCCGCCGCCAGCTGCTGCCACACCACCAGCGGCAGCCGGAGCAACGTCATGCCCGGCGCCCGGAGCGCGAGCGCGGTGGTCAGGTAGTTCACCCCGCCCATCAGGAAGGCGGCGAACTCGAGCGCGTGGGCCAGGAGCCAGAGGTTCAGGCCCCAGTTCACGCCGGTGTACTCGGGCCTCGCCGACAGCGGCGGGTAGCCGGTCCAGCCGGCGGCGGCGGCCCCGCCGGGGACGAAGAACGAGGCGGCCAGCGCCAGGGAGGCGGTCGCGAACGTCCAGACCGACAGCATGTTGAGACGCGGGAACGCCATGTCGCGGGCGCCGATCATCAACGGGATGAGGAAGTTACCGAAGGCCCCGAGCAGGATCGGCATGGCCACGAAGAACACCATGATGGTGCCGTGCATGGTCACCAGCACGTTGTACGTCTCCGGACCGATCTCCCCCCAGCCGGGAACGGCCGTGTCGGGCCACGCCAGCTGCCAGCGCATCGCGTAGGCCAGGGCGCCGCCGGCGATCGCCCAGAAGAGGCCCAGGCCGAGGTACTGCTTGCCGATCGTCTTGTGGTCGGTCGAGAAGACGTAGGTCCTCCAGAACCCGCCCGGGGCGTCGTGCCCGGTCGTCGCGGGCGTCGGAACCGAGGACGGGCGGTTCATGCCGCCGGCCACTGCTGCTTCAGCCACTGCCGGTAGGCCTCGGGCGTGTGCACGTGCAGCCAGCCCTTCATCCCCGAGTGCCCGAAGCCGCACAGCTCGGCGCAGGGCAGCTCGTAGATCCCGGGCCGGGTGGCTTCGAACCAGACGCTGACGGTGCGCCCCGGCACGATGTCCTGCTTGAGTCGCAGGTGGGGGCTGAAGAGGCTGTGGATCACGTCCCGGGACTTGAGGACCAGGCGCACGGGCTTGCCCACCGGCACGTGGATCTCGTTCAGGAGCTGGCGGTCGTCCGCGGTGCCGAAGGTGCCGTCGGGGCCCGGATAGACGACGTCCCAGTTGAACTGGCGCGCCTGGACCTCGACCACGAGGTCCGTGGGCGGCTGGTCCAGCTTGACCCTGGCCCAGACCGGGGCGCCGCGGAAGTCGATCCAGAGGTCGAGCCCCAGCACCACGGCCACCGGCACCAGGATCCAGGCCGCTTGCCGGAGCGACTCCCCCGGGACGTAACCGGCCCGCCGGCCCGGCCGGCGGCGGTAGAGCCACAGGAACACCCCGAGGACGCCGAACGTGAGGAAGAACCAAGCGACCGTGACGGACCAGATGCTGGCGATGATGGCATCGATGTCGCCGCCGTACGTGGAGACATTCTCCGGCAGCCAGCGCATCCAGTTCAGCACCGCGGTTCCTCCTCGAGGGCGTCGCGGCTATGGGCCCGTCGACCGACGCCGGACCACGCGATCACGCCCCCGATCACCGCCGCCACCGCGAACGGCATCAGCATCAACCCGAGTAGCGCCAGGTTGAAGCCGCGGTCTCCGTACGCGGCCTCCAGGCAGGTCGCGCAGGCGGCCGCCGGCACGGGCCCGAGCATGCACCCGAGCGCAGCCAGGACGGCCGCCCTTTGCGGCCGGAGGGGCAGCCGGGGGCTCACGGCGCCCAGTTCGCGTCCGGC
>DATLZL010000372.1:0-24486 GCA_035574035.1 Binatia bacterium
GGCTGCCGTGGGAACGCCCCGAGCACGCCGCCGGCACCGCCGGTGCCGCCCCGCGGGCCGGCGGCGCTGGACCGGCCGCGCGTTGAGGACGGCATGGCCCCGTTTCGCGACCGCCGCGACGCCGGACGCCAGCTCGCCGAGCGGCTGCTCGAGTGGGCCGGTCGCCCGGACGTGCTGGTGCTGGCCCTGCCGCGGGGCGGGGTGCCGGTCGGCTACGAGATCGCCCGCCGCCTGGAGGCGCCGCTCGACGTGTTCGTCGTCCGCAAGCTGGGCGTGCCCGGCCACGAGGAACTGGCCATGGGGGCGCTGGCCAGCGGCGGCGTGCGCACGCTCAACCACGACGTGATCCAGGCGCTCGGCATTTCCGCCGACGTGGTCGAGTCCGTGGCCGCCCGGGAGAGCGAGGAGCTGAAGCGGCGGGAGCGGGAGTACCGCGGCGACCGGCCGCCGGCCGACCTCGCCGACCGCGTCGTCATCCTCGTGGACGACGGCCTGGCCACCGGGGCCACCATGCGGGCGGCGGCCACGGCGGTCCGCAGCCGGGGGCCGAAGGCGGTGGTCGTCGCCGTCCCGGTCGGCGCTCCCGAGGCCTGCGCGGCGATGGGCGAGGTGGCCGACCGGACGGTCTGCCTGCTGACACCCCGGTGGTTCTCGGCAGTGGGGGCCTGGTACGACGACTTCTCCCCGACCTCCGACGCCGAGGTCCGCGACCTCCTGGAGCGCGCGTCGTCCTTCCGCGCGGCCTGAGGCTACTCGCGCTCGGGAACCAGCGCCAGCTGGGCCAGCCAGGGAGCGGCCTCGCTGTCGCTCGGAGCCCGCCAGTCGCCGCGGGGGGAGAGGGAGCCTCCCGAGCCCACCTTGGGCGCGTTGGGCACGGCGCTCCGCTTGAACTGCGAGAGCTTGAAGAAGCGCTCGAGGAACACGCCGAGCCAGCGCCGGATCTCGCCGATCGTGTACCGGTCGCGCCAGGCGCAGTACTGCAGGAAGGCGACCTTGGTCGGTGCGTAGCCGTAGCGCAGGACGTAATAGAGCGTGAAGTCCTGCAGCTCGTAGGGGCCGATCACGGCCTCGCTGGCCTGCCCCGGGCCGTCCTCGCCGTCGTCGCCGGGCACCAGCTCCGGGCTGATGCGGGTGGCCAGGATCTCGCGCAGGACATCGGAGGTCTCGGGCCCCAGGCGGGCGGTCTCGGCGACCCAGCGCACGAGGTGCTGGATCAGCGTCTTGGGCACCGAGGCATTGACCGCGTAATGAGCCATGTGGTCGCCCACGCCGTAGGTGGTCCACCCCAGGGCCAGCTCGCTGAGGTCGCTGGTGCCCACCACCAGCGCCCCGTGGAAGTTGGCCAGTCGGAAGAGGTGGCTCGTGCGCTCCCCGGCCTGCACGTTCTCGAACGTCACGTCGTAGATCGGCCGGCCCTCGGCGGCGGGATGCCCGAGATCGCGCAGCATCTGCAGGCACGAGGGCCGGATGTCCAGCTCCTGCGCGGTGCAGCCGATCGCCTGCATCAGCCGATGCGCCTGCTTGAGCGTGCGGGCGCTGGTGGCGAAGCCCGGCATGGTATAGGCGAGGATGTCGCCGCGGGGCCGCCCCAGCACGTCCATGGCCTGGGCGCACACGAGCAGCGCGTGCGTGGAATCGAGCCCGCCCGACACGCCGATCACCACCCGCCCGATCCCGGTCGCCTCCAGACGCTTGACCAGCCCCTGCACCTGAATCTCGTAGACCTCCTGGCAGCGCTCGTCGCGCCGGAGCGGATCGGACGGCACGTAGGGGAACCGCTCCCAGGCGCGCTCCGGCAGCAGCCGGCCCGTCCGGGGCAGGGCCACGTCCACCGGGACCGCGTGGAACCCGGCCAGCTCGGCCTGGTGCCGCCGGACGCTGTCACCGAAGGTCGTCTGGCGTAGGCGCTCCTGGACCAGCCGCTCCAGGTCCACGTCGGCCACGATGAGCTGTGAACGGTGGGCGAACCGCTCGGACTCGGCCAGCCGGGTGCCGTTCTCGTAGATCAGCGCATGACCGTCCCAGGCGAGATCGGTGGTGGATTCCCCTGGACCGGCGGCCGAGTACGCGTAGGCGGCCAGGCATCGGGCCGACTGACCGGCGACCAGGTCCCGGCGGTAGTCCGCCTTGGCCACCGTGATGTTCGAGGCCGAGAGGTTGAGCAGGATGGTGGCCCCGGCCAGGGCGGCGTAGGTCGAGGGCGGGATCGGGACCCAGAGGTCCTCGCAGATCTCCACGTGGAAGACGGCCAGCGGCTGCTCGGTGAGCCTGAACAGCAGGCGGGTGCCGAACGGCACCTGCCGCTGTCCCGCCACGTCGATGGCGGGAACGAGGGCGGCGTCGCCGGGCGTGAACTGGCGCGCCTCGTAGAACTCCCGGTAGTTGGGCAGGTATGTCTTGGGCACCACGCCCAGGATGCGGCCCCGGTGCAGGACGACGCCGCAGTTGTAGAGGCGGCCGTCCACCACCAGCGGCAGCCCCACCACCGCCACCACCGGCCAGGCCTGCGAGGCGTCGAGCACGGCGTCGAGCGCGTCCAGCGCCGCGTCGAGGAGGGCCCGCTGGTGGAACAGGTCCTCGCACGAGTAGGCCGAGAGCCCGAGCTCGGGGAACAGGACCACCACCGCCCGGCGGGCGTGGGCCTCGCGCAGCAGCGCGATGGTCTCCCGCGCGTTGAAGGCTGGATCGGCCACCCGCACGGCGGGCGTGGCGACCGCCACCCGGAGGAGATCCTGGTTATAGATATTGAAGAACTCGGCGCCCGGCTTCACCCGCGGCTATTGTGCCACGGCCCGGACGCCACACCGCAGCCGGTCGCGCGGGCCGGCGACGGGCACCGGCCGTAGAATCGAGGTCGATGGCTCCGCGTCGGCTCGGCGCCGCCCTGCTGCTCGCCGTCCTCCTCCTGGCGGCGGCCGGCGCCGCTCCGGTGCCGCCGTCGGCGGCATGGCTTCTCGAGCAGGTCAAAACGCTGTCCGCCGCCGAGATGGAGGGACGGGCCTCCGGCACGCCCGGCGCCGAGCGGGCGGCGCGCCACATCGCCGCGCTCTTCGAGCGGGCCGGGCTGCCGCCGGGCGGCGACGGGGGCGGGTACTTCCAGCGCTTCCCGATCGCCAGCCGCCGTCACGGCGGGACCGACGCGCTCGCGGCCAACGTGATCGGCGTCCTGCCCGGACGCGATCCCGAGCGCCGACACGAGGCCGTCGTCATCGGCGCCCACTACGATCACCTGGGCCGGGGGGCGCCGGGATCACCGGCCGCCGGCGCGATCCATCACGGGGCGGACGACAATGCGTCCGGGACAGCCGTGGTGCTGGCCCTGGCCCGCGCCTTCGCCGAGGCCGGCGGTGCCCCGCGCACGCTCGTCTTCGTCGCCTTCGCCGGCGAGGAGCTCGGCCTGCTCGGCTCGGCGCGCTACGTCGAGCAGCCGCCAGTGCCGCTGGCTCGCACGATCCTGATGATCAACCTCGACATGGTGGGCCGCCTGCGCGCCGGTCGCCTCCACGTGGGCGGCGTCGACAGCGGACACGGACTCCGGGCCCTGGTGGAGCAGGCCGCCGGCGGCCTGCCGCTCGACCTGCAGCTCCACGGCGACCCCTGGACGCCGTCCGACCACACCTCGTTCTACGCCGCCGGGGTCCCGGTGCTGTTCCTCTTCACCGGCCTGCACCCGGACTATCATCAACCGGGCGACACCTGGAACAAGATCAATGCCGAGGGCCTGGCGACCGTCGCCGCCTTCGCCGCCCGGGTGACTTCCGCCGCGGTCACCGCCCCGCCGCCCCTCTATGTCCGCCTGGAGCCCCCGGCGCGAAGGCCGCTCTTCGGCATCGCGCCGGACCTCGCCGCCGACCTGTCCGGCGTCCGCGTCGCCGGCGTCCGGCCCGCCAGTCCGGCCGAGCGGGCCGGGGTGCAGCCGGGCGACGTCATCGTCCGCTTCGGCGGCGCGGACGTCAGGACCCTGGAGGACCTGACTTCGGCGCTGCGGGACCGCCGGGCCGGCGACCGCGTGGAGGTGGTGGTTCGGCGGGACGGGCGGGAACACACGTTCTTCGCCGTGCTCGCGGCCCGCCGCTGACCCATGCCCGGGCGCCTGACGCTTTTCGTCACTCGACGTGGCAGGCCGGGCCATCCCTGTCCGGCCGCATGGCACGCAAGTGCGGGCGGGGGCGCACTTCCGGCCGTGGCACCGCCCGTGCAACCCCGGGCCGGCGTGCTGAGCGCCGACAATCCCAAGGTCGTGGTGGTCATGCCGGCCTACAACGCCGGCCGCACGCTGCGGATGACCTACGAGGCCCTGCCCAAGGACAGCGTCAGCACCGTCATCCTGGTCGACGACGGCTCCACCGACGAGACGCTGGAGATCGCGCGCGAGCTCGGCCTCGAGGTCTTCGTCCACGACCGCAACTACGGCTACGGGGCGAACCAGAAGACCTGCTACGCGGAGGCCCTCCGGGCCGGTGCCGACATCGTGGTCATGGTCCACCCCGACTACCAGTACGACCCGCGCCTGGTCCCCCAGATCATCGAACCCATCCGGCAGGGCCGGGCCGACGTGGTCCTGGGTTCCCGGCTCAAGAGCGGCTCGGCGCTGGCCCAGGGCATGCCGTGGTGGAAGTACATCGCCAACCAGTTCCTGACCTGGGTGGAGAACCACGCCTTCGGGCTGTCCCTGTCGGAGTACCACACCGGCTACCGGGCGTTCCGTCGGGACGTGCTGGAGGTGGTCAACTTCCGGATGAACTCCGACGGCTTCGTCTTCGACCAGGAGATCATCGCCCAGGTGGTCGCGGCCGGCTTCCGGATCGGCGAGATCGCCGTCCCGACCCGCTACTTCCCCGAAGCCTCCTCGGCCGGCTTCCTGGCCTCGACCGTCTACGGGCTGCGCATCCTCGGCGTGGTCACGCGCTACGCGCTCCACCGGGCCGGGCTGCTGCGGTGGCGGGCGCTCGAGAGCCTGGCCGCCCGGTACACCCGTCTGGCCGCCGACCGTCGCCCGCTGCCCGTCCTGACGCGCTAGCTAGCGAGCCGTCGACCCGCCCGAGTAGTCGTAGAATCCGCGCCCCGACTTGCGGCCCAGCCGGCCGGCCGTCACCATCCGCTTGAGCAGCGGGGGCGGCGCGTAGCGCGGTTCGCGGAACTCCTCGAACATCACCTCGGCCACCGCCATGGTGGTGTCGAGGCCCACCAGGTCGAGCAGCGTGAACGGGCCCATCGGATAACCGCACCCCAGCTTCATCGCCTGGTCGATGTCCTCCAGCGAGGCCAGACCCTGCTCGTAGAGCCGGATGGCGTCGAGCAGGTACGGGACCAGCAGCCGGTTGACGATGAAGGCCGTGGAGTCCTTGGTCTGCACGGGCGTCTTGCCGAGCGCCTGGACCCAGGCGGTGGCGGTGCGGACCGTCTCCTCGCTGGTGAGGATGGTCCGGACGACCTCGACCAGTCGCATGAGGGGCACGGGATTGAAGAAGTGCAGCCCCAGCACCTGGGCCGGCCGGCGCGTCGCCGCCGCCATGGCGGTGACGTTGCAGGACGAGGTGTTGGAGGCGAGGATGGCCGACGGCGGGCACACCCGGTCCAGCCGGGCGAACGTCTCGTTCTTCAGCCCCTGGTTCTCCGTGATCGCCTCGACGACCAGGTCGCAGTCCTTGAGGTCGTCGATCCGGGTGGTCCCGCCGATGCGGGCCAAGATGTCGTCGCGGGTGCGTGCTTCCATCTTGCCCCGGTCGACCAGGCCGTCCAGCGTGCGGCGCAGGTTGCCGAGCCCGCGCTGGAGCAGCTCGTCGCTGGCCTCGACCACCGTGGTGGAGAACCCGGCCTGGGCCGACACCTGGGCGATGCCGGAGCCCATGAGTCCACAGCCGAGGACGCCGACCTTTCTGATCGTCATGGTTCCCCCTGAAGATGCGCGGGCGGGCGCGGCTACTTGCGGGAGCGGCGGCCCGGCAGCGGCGGCGGTTCGTCGTGCCCCGGCGGGCAGTATTCCTTGACGGTGACGGTGACCCGGCCGTAGCGGACGCTGCCGTCGGGCTGCACCACCCCGACCGGCTCGCGCGGCGGCGGGGGCGGCTCTTTCAAGGCCTCGTCGTAGGCGGCGTCGCGGTGCTCGACCGGCGAGCGGCTGATGCTGAACAGGAGCGAGGCGCCGACGTCGGCGCGGGAGCCCTCGGCCCAGGCCGGGGCGGCGGCGAGCAGCACGGCGAGGATCAGGGCCCCCCTAGTCATAGACGATGAGCGAGTGGAGCGGGTGGTTCTTGAGCTTCTCGCGCCCGTGCAGGAAGGCCAGCTCGATGAGGAAGGCCACGCCCACCACGTGGCCGCCCAGCTGCTCGATCAGCCGCAGCGTGGCCGCCATGGTGCCCCCCGTCGCCAGCAAGTCATCGACGGCCAGCACCCGCTGGCCGGCCTGGATGGCGTCCTCGTGGATGGCCAGGGCATCCCGGCCGTACTCGAGCTCGTACTCGACCTCGATGGTCTTGGCCGGCAGCTTGCCGAGCTTCCGCACCGGGACGAACCCGGCGTTGAGCTGGTGGGCCAGCGCACCGCCGAAGATGAACCCGCGGGACTCGATCCCGACCACCACCTCGACGGCCTGGTCCTGGTACCGCGCCGCCAGCTGATCGATGACGTACCGGAAGGCGGCGGCGTCCTTGAGCAGGGTCGTGATGTCCTTGAAGAGGATCCCTTCGGTCGGGAAGTCCTTGATGTCGCGGATCTTGGCCCGCAGCTCGGCCACTTCCATGGCGCCCGTATCTTACCGGGCCGCTGCCGGAACGCACAAGCCGCGTCCCCGCGGCGGGCACGCTGACACGCTCCGTCCGCACAATGACAGGATGGCGTGGGCCGTCAATGCAGGATGGGGCCGGAAAACGGGCCCTTTCCCTCACTGGCGCGCCTGGCACCCCCCTTGCTGCCGCCGCTCGCCGAATGCACCCCACCACCGTCATCAGCCCCAAGGCCGCCCCGGTGAAGATGTTCAACTTCATCGCCGAGTTGCTGCTCGACCTGCCCACCCGGGGCAAGGTACTGGCCGTCGAGGCGGACGAGTCCGCCTACGTCGTCACCCTGACGATGCCTGACGGTCTGGTCACCACCCACCGGCTCTCGGCGTGGGACGTCAGCCGGGGGCTGCGCGGGGATCCCCAGGCGCTCGCGGCCGTCCGGGCGGGCCTGCTCAAGGCCGTCTGAGGGATGCTGCCCCAAGCCGAGGCCCAGCACCTCCTCGACCAGGCCCTGCGCGAGTACGCACCGGACTGGGAGCGCGTCGGGGAGCTCACCGAGGTCACGACCCGGGACCCCGACCACTGGCTCTCGGGGATCGGGACGTTCGGAGTGATCCTGCGGCACCGCTCGACGGAAGCCCTCAAGGTCCTCGGCCGCCGCCGGGGGCCGGAGGGAGCCGCCACCTACCATCGCGGCATCTCCTTCCTCGTCCTGCAGGCCTACGCCGAGCGCAACACCGACCCGATCCGCCGCTACTTTCAGGAGATCGGGATCCCACCCCGGCCCGGCAACCGCCAGGTCCTCTTCCGCGTCGGCTGAGATCCGGGCCCGCCGGGGTCCTGCAGGCGATTGCGGGATGTGAGGGCTACAACGCGCAGTCGCTTTCACGTTTCCTCACCGCCTTACCTTGATTTTCCAGGGGTTACTGCACGGCACGCCGTTTGAGTAAGCCCGACATCCAGAAAGGAGGTGGGGCCATGCTCATCAGAGGACTGGTGGCGATCGCGATCGTCGCGGTCGTCCTGATCGGGGTCGCGTCCGAAGCAGCGGCCTTCGGCGGCGGCGGTGGTGGCCGCGGAGGCAACACAGTGTCGGGGACGTTCGACGGCTATACCTACACCGGCACCTGCAGCAACGGCGAGTGCTCGGGGACCTTCCAGCCCGGTAACGGGACCTGGCGGGCCAGGATCCAGACCGCGGAGCCGCTGGCCGGACTGCTCGTCGGCCTCGGCCTTCTCGGCGCCCGGTACCTGCGCCGCCGCTGAGCGAAGCCGTTTCACGGCCGCCGCCGGTCCTCGGGCCGGCGGCGTTCGTGTTCGTCCAGGGGGCTTCGCTCAGGCGGCGCCCGGCGTCAGCGGCACTCGAGGTCCGCGATCGCGTCGGGAAGGGCGGCGAGATCCGGAATCACGGCGTCCGGAGTGGGTCCTTCGGGAACCGCGCCGGCCGTGACCTGGATCACCCGCATCCCGGCCGCCCGAGCTCCCTGCACGTCGAGCACCGGGTCGTCGCCCACGTGCACGGCCGTTTCCGGCTCGCCTCCGACGGACCGGAGCGCCCGGTAGAAGATCTCCGGCGCCGGCTTCCGCACGCCCACTTCGTCCGAGAAGACCGTCTCCGCAAAGCAGGTCAGCAGGCCGTAGTGCTCGAGCAGCCGCCGGAGCGTCCGGCCCGGGGTGCGCATGGTGTTGGACACGACGACCAGGGTCAGGTCACGGGCCCGGAGCGTCTCGAGGGCCTGCCGTGCACCGGGGTCGACCGCCGGCGGTACGAGCAGGGCCGGCCGTGCGTAGGCCTCCACCAGCGCCTCCACCGCCGCCGGCGGCAGCCGCTCGGGAAGCCGCGGGTCGAGAGCCGACAGCACCGCGCGCACGTGCTCGGTGACCGGGACGTCCCGGCTTTCGCGCCAGATCCGGGCCAGGTACTCCCCCGACGACTCGTACGCGCGCTCGAGCGCCGGCGGCGCCGGGCTGACCCCGACCGAGGCGAGAATCCGGCCGAAATCGGCCAGCCGCGCCCGCCGGTAGCGCTCGTCGCTGCCCGGCCCGTCGAAGAGAAGCGTGCCCCAGAAGTCCACGGTCACGACCCGGATCTTCACGACGCCGGGCCGAAGCGCGGCGTCCGCTTGGCCAGGAAGGCCGCGGCGCCCTCGGCCGGCTCCCCACCCTCGTAGGCGGCGGCGAAAGCCTCGATACCGGCCCGGATCGCGCCGGCCAGGTCGGTGTAGCGCCAGCGAAGCATCAGCGCCTTCTGCAGCCGCACGGCCCGGGGGCCGGCGCTGAGGATCCGCCCGGCCAGGGCGTCGGTGGCCGCGCCGAGGTCGGCGGCCGGGACGACGCGGTTGACGAGGCCCCAGTCCAGCGCCCGGGCGGCGTCCACGGCGTCTCCGGTGAACAGCATCTCGGCGGCCCGGCCCGGGCCGACCAGCAGCGGCAGCAGCGCCGCCTCGATCACCGACGGCACTCCGACCCGCACCTCCGGCAGCCCGAAGGTCGCGTGGTCGGCGGCAACCCGAAGGTCGCAGGCCAGGGCGAGCTCGAACCCGGCGCCCAGGCAGGGCCCGTTGACGGCGGCGATCACCGGAAAGGGAGCATGGTGGACGGACTCGATCGCCTCGTGGAGCGCACTGATCAGGACCCGAGCCCCCGGCACGTCCAGGCTCCCGAGGACGTGCAGGTCCATGCCGGCGGTGAACGTCCGGCCGGCACCGGTGAGGACGGCGAGCCGGACGCCAGGGTCCCCGGCCAGTGCCACGAACGTCGTCCGCAGGGCGTCGATCAGGGAGGGCTCGAGAAGGTTGAGAGGGGGGCGGTCGAGCGTGACGCGCACCCGACCTGCGTCGCGCTCGATCCGGAGCGGACCGGGCATCAGTAGCGTCGCATCGTCGGGTCCACCGTCCGGGCCCAGGCGTCCAGCCCCCCGGCCAGGTTCCGGACGCGGCGGAAGCCCAGCCCCTCCAGCCAGCGCGCCACGGCCGCGCTGCGCACCCCCTGGTGGCAGTAGACGACGATCTCGTCGTCGGGGTTCAGCTCCTCGACGCGCAGCTCGATCTCCTCGATCGGGATGTGCACGGCGTCGGGCAGGCGGCACAGCCGGGTTTCCCACTCCTCGCGCACGTCGAGGAGCACGGGCGGGCGGCCGGCGTCGAGCCGCGCCTTGAGCTCCTGCGGGGTGATGTCCGGCACCGGCGTCAGCGGGCGGCGGGGCGCTCGGCGGCGAACGCCGCCAGCCAGTCGTTCACCGACGCCGGGCACTCCAGCTGGGGGAAGTGCCCGCAGGCCTCCAGCCAGCGCACCTCGGCCCGCGGGAACGCCGCCGCCGCCGCCCGGCACGCGGCGGCCGGGATCACCGGGTCGTGCCGCCCGTGGACGAACAGGACCGGCAGGTCCAGCGTCACGATCGCGCGGCGGTAGGCAGGGGCCCGGGCGACGAGATCGTCGCGGCAGTGGCGGAGCGTGCGGAGGAAGGCCAGGCGCGCCGCCATGCAGGTGCGCTCGGTCCAGGCGTGCTCGACCAGGAAGTCGACGTGCGCGCGGCCCGGCGTGTAGAAGCATCGGGACAGCGCCGCCTTGTAGAGCCGCTTCGACCGCGCCAGGGCCAGCCCCTCTCCGAGGGCCGGCAGCACGGCCACGCGGTACGGCAGGGACAGGCGGTAGAAGCCCGGCACGAGAGCGCCGAGCAGCGCCAGCCGGTCGACGCGCGACGGTCGCCGGAGCGCACACGCCACCGCCACGGCGCCGCCCAGGGAATGGCCGACGAGCGTGGCCTGCGGGATGCCCATGGCGTCGAGGAAGCCGTGCACGGCGGCGGCGAAGAATTCGAGGTCGTAACGGCCGCGAGGCTTGGCCGAGCGTCCGAATCCCGGCAGGTCGAGGGCCAGGACCGTATGGCGGCCGGCGAGGGCCTCCATCGTCGGACGCCAGGACTCGGCGAACCCGCCGAGGCCGTGGAGGAAGACCACGCTCGGCCCCCGGCCGCCTCCGATCCAGTGGAGCGTGAGACCGTCGAGGGCGCCGCCGACCAGTCGAATCTCCGGCATGTGAGCCTCGATTCTAGCAGGCCCGCCGCCGGGCGGCTGGCCTGTCAGCGGCGCGCGTCGAGGAGCGGCCGGAGCGCGCGCCGGAACGGGAACACGCTGAAGACCCCGCCGGTGTGGATGAAGCACACCCGGCGGCCGAGGGCGCCCGGCGAACGGCGCAGCGTATCGGTCAAGCCGTAGAACGCTCGGGCGGTGTACACGGGGTCGAGGATGATGCCCTCGGTGCGGGCGACCCGGACCAGGGTCTCGAGCTCCTCGGGACGGACGGCGCCCCGTCCCCCGGCCTGATACCCGTCGATCAGACGGATGTCGGTCGGCGGCTCCACGGGCAACCCGTAGCGCGTGCGGGCCTGCCGGATCACGTCGCCCACGTAGTCCCGCACGCGGGCGGCGTCCCAGGCGACCGGCACCCCCACGATGTCGGCCCCCAGCGCGGCCAGCTGCCTGGCCATCAGGAGACCGGCCTGGCTGCCGCCGCTGAAGGCCGCCACCGCGACCGTGTCGAACTCCGGAGCGCCATGCCGGACCTGCTGGGCGAGTTCCTGCCCGCAGGCCAGGTAGCCGAGGGCCCCGGTGACCGTCGCCCCGCTCTCGGGAATGATGTACGGCCGCCGGCCGGCCGCCCGGGCTCGGCCGGCCAGCTGCTCGAGCACCTCGTCGACCCGTTCCCATTCCCGGTCGCTGCAGTAGTGGATCTCGGCTCCCAGCAGGTGGTTGAGCAGCAAGTTGCCGTCGTACTCCTCGGGGGCGGCGCCCTTGAGCGCCAGCACCGCCCGCAGCCCGAGCCGCGCCGCCACCGCCGACACCGCCCGGCAGCAGTTGGACTGGAGCGTCCCGCACGTGACGAGCGTATCGGCCCCCGCCGCCAGCGCCTCGCCGACCAGGAACTCCAGCTTGCGGATCTTGTTGCCCGTCTCCAGCAGACCGGTCAGATCGTCGCGCTTGACCCAGAGCTCGACGCCCAGCTCGCGGGACAGGCGCTCGAGCTTGAGCAACGGCGTGGGGGCCAGCGCCAGCTCCACCCGGGGGATCGCGGCCGTCGCGGTCGTCATCCCGGCCACTATGTCAGGCCCCGGCCGGGGCTGGCAAGCTTCCCGACCTCCGCCGGCACCGGTTGCCCCAGCAGTCGCTTGAGCATGAGGGCGTTGCGGACCGGATAGTCGCGGTTGTTGTTGTTGAACGAGACGAAGACGTCCTCCGCCTCCCGGGCCAGCGCTTCGATCTCCGGCAGCAGCCCGCGCAGCTCCTCCTCGGAGTAGAGATAGTCGTACTTCTCGCGGACGCTGGGCCCCTCGCCCCGCAGCTGCCGGAGCCAGCCTTCGGCGTGGCGGCCGTGCAGGCGGAGGACGGCGACCGGGGCCGTGACCGCCCGCACCAGCGGCACCGCGTTCGGCACCGCCGGCGCGTCGACCACCACGTGGGCGACCCGGGCGGCGGCCAGCGCGTTCAGCGTCTCGGCCGCGTGATCGGGGAGCCAGGAGCGGTCGCGAAACTCCACCGCGACCGCCAGCCCGCCAAGCCGCTCCGGCAGGGTGGTGATCCACGCCAGCCGCTCGGCGGAGAACCGGACCCAGGGCGCGAACTGGAACAGCACGTAGCCCAGCTTGCCGGCCTCCGCCAGGGGCGCGAGCGAGGCGCGGAACAGCCGGAAGGCCGCCTCCAGCGCCGTCGGGCTGAACGCCGCCACGTCGATCTCACCCCGTCGGGTGCGAGGCGGATCCGGCGGCAGCAGGGCCTGCACCTCGGCCGGCAGGCTCGGCGGTCGCGGGTGATGGCCGGTCAGCGGCGCGTAGGCCTTGACGTGGAACGTGAAGCCCTCCGGAGTGCGCTCGGCCCAGCGCCGGGTCACACGCACGTCGGGGATCGCGTAGTACGAGGCGTTGACTTCGACGGTGTCGAAAAACCGCGCGTACCAGCGCAGGCGCTCCTCGGCGCTCATCGAGCGGCGCGGGTAGAACGTGCCCTCCTCGATCAGCGCGGGGTCGGCCCAGGACGCGATGCCGACGCGGATGCGGCCCACGGCGTCCGGCTAGAGCACCTTTTCGTAGACGCCGGGCGGGATCACTCGGAACACGGCCAGCGGCTGGGAGACGTTCTTCAGCGTCCGCTCGCCCATCGCCTCCAGCACGAAGTGGGCGCGGATCCGCTCGGCGGTCGCCGGCCCGACGACGATCTCTCCGGCCGCGGCCAGTCCGGCCAGCCGGGCGGCCACGTTGGTGGTGGGCCCGGTGGCGGTGAACGTCCACCGCTGGCCGCCGGCGCCCCCGAGCTTGGTGGCGCCGACCAGCGCCTCGCCGGTGTTGATCCCCATGCGGAGCGCGATGGGCGGGAAGACGCCGCCGTACTCCTCGTTGAGCGTGGCCACCCGCTGGCGGATGGCGAAGGCGGCCCGGGTGGCGTTGAGGGCGTGGTCGCCGCCGGGCCGGTCGGCCTGGAAGATCACCATGAGACCGTCCCCGGCCGTCTCGTTCACGTCTCCGTGGTGGGTCTGGATGATCTCCAGGAACGCCGAGAAGTAGATCTGGACCAGCTGGTTCAGCCGACGGGCCTCCAGCTGCTCCGACAGGCGGGTGTAGCCGGCGATATCCAGGAAGAGAACCGAGACCTCGACCGTGCGCTTCTCCAGCTCGGTCGCCTCGGGATTCTGCTCGAGGAGCCGCTTGACGGATTCCGGCACGAACTTCGCCAGCTCGCCCTTGACCTGCTCGAGCACCGCCAGGCGTTGCCGGGACTCCCGCACCTCGGCCAGCGCCCGCTCGAGTTCAGCGTTCTTGGCCTCCAGCTCCCGGTAGGCCTGGGCCAGCTGGCCCGTCATGTCGTTGAACGCCTCCGACAGCCGGCCGAGCTCGTCGCGCGAGGTGACCGGCGCCCGGGCCTCGAAGTCGCCCTGGCCCACCCGGGCGGCGGCGGCGGCCAGCCGGTCCACGGGTCGGATCACCACGCGGCGCATCGCCACGGTGAGGACGCCGGCCGCCGCCAGGATGGTGAGCACGGCGGTGACGATCTGCCGGTTGCGCTGCCGGCCGATCTCGGCCAGCACGGGCTCCATGGAGGTGGCGACGCGCACGACGGCCCGGACCTGGTGGTCAGCCCCGTGGCAGCCCTGGCACCGCTCCTGGTTGAGGATCGGGTGGTAAACGGTGAAGACCGGTCCGCCGTCGGTCGCTTCCACGGACTCCAGCGTGCGCCGCGTGGCCAGCGCCTGCTCGAACAGCGGACTGTGCAGGGCCGGCCCGGCCGGACGGGCCATCCGGCGGATGTTCTCGAGCACGGCACGCTCGAGCCCGGCGTGGCGGTCCACTTCCATGGCGGTGGCCAGGTCAGTGAAGGCCTCCACCCCGTTGCGCCGGTAGACCGCCAGCTGGTAGCCCGGTGATGCCCGAAGCTCCTGGATCACCGTCCGGGTGACGTCGGGCCGCTCCTGGAGCATGGCGCCTTCGATGCTGGCCACCAGCGTGGCGGCCAGGCGCCGGGCCGCCATCCGGTTCTGCTCCAGCAGCACCGCGTGCTCGCGCTGGAGCGTCCAGAGGGTGGAGGCTCCGAAGCCGAGGACGAGGACCGCCACGATCAGCAGGGCGACCTTGACGGTCAGGCGGCTCACACGCGCAGGCCCCGGGCGAGGAGGTTCACGACCCGGGCCCGGAACTTCTCGATCGCGAAGGGCTTTTCCAGGAAGTCGTCGGCGCCGCAGGCCAGGGCCTGCTCGCGAACCTCTCCCTCCGGGTAGGCCGTCATTGCGAGGACCCGGATGCCGGCCGTCTCCTTGCGCGCCTTCAGGCGCCGGCACACCTCGAAGCCGTCCAGGCGCGGCATCCGGAGGTCCAGCACCAGCACGTCGGGCTTGAAGGCCCCCACCTGGAGCAGCGCTTCGTAGCCGTCGGTCGCCGTCATCACCACCGCCTCGGGGATCACCTGCTCCAGCGCCTCCCGGAGGGCGGCGACCAGCGCCTCGTCGTCGTCGGCGACCAGGATCCGCGGTCGGGCCGATACCGGCGCCCGGGAGTTCTCGGCCAGGCGGGCCTGGAAGGCGAGCAGGTCGGCCTCCGCGATGCGATGGTGGCCGCCCGGAGTGCGTAGCGCCGGCAGCCGCTCCTCGCGGATCCAGGCCTTGATGGCGTTGATGCTCACGCCGAGGCGGTCCGCGCACTGCCGCGTCGTGAAGTACCGCGGCTTGCCTGCTGGTGTCCGGGGACGGCGACCCATGGCCTGGTACTGACAGTTATGATGGATCTGACGGTTCGGTCAAGGAAGAAAGCGTCCGAGGTCGGGCTAGTACGACGTGCCCTTGCACGCGCTTCCGCGGGCGTGGCATCATCGCCGCCGAACTGCAGTCGTCAGTCCCTTCCCCGGGTTCACGGCAGCAACTCGTAGTGGCCATCACGGTACGGTAAGGAGGCTCAGCATGAGCAAGACGCTCGTGACCCTGGCGTTCGGCGTCGCGATCGCCGCCAGCGGCCTGGCGCTGACCCGGCAGGTGATCGCCGTCGCCGGCGAGGCCGACGCCGAGCGCCTCAACCGCGCGATCTTGCAGTACATCGCTGACAGGAACCCGCAGGCTCCGATCCGGGCCTTCCACAACTTTCCCCAGGCGCTCCTGGCCGAAGCCCAGAAGACGAAGATCGATCACTGCCTGGCCCTGGCCCAGGCCGAGGTCGAGAGCGAGTTCCGCCACGACGCGGTCGGGGCGGCGGGGGAGATCGGCTTGTTCCAGGTCCTGCCGACCACGGCCGCGCTCTTCGAGCGGCAGCTGGGTCCCTTCAAGCGGCCGACCTGGCGCAACGGCAAGCGCGACCTCGGAGACCTGGCCGACCCGGTGGTCAGCACCCGGTTCGCGATGGCCTATCTGCGCGACATCATGACTCGCAAGCCGTCGCTCCGGGAGGCCCTCACCGAGTACAATGGCGGTCCGGCGGGCCGGCACCCGCACTATTACCGCGTGGTGATGGGGGCCTACGTGGAGGTCCTGGAGCATCCCGAGCTGAAGTGCCGCTTCCGCGAGGCGCCCAAGCAGCCGCCGCTGCTCACCCTGCTCACCCGGGCCTGAGGATGAAGTGAGGATGAAGGGCGTCACCCTCCCCACCGAGACCGTGTTCGTCATGGAGATGTCGCCCATCAAGTTCGGGCTGGGCGCCACCGACGAGATCGCCTACGATGCCCGGCGCCTGGGGCTCGGCCGCGTCCTGATCGTCACCGATCGGGGCGTGGCCGAGCTCGGGCTGCCCGAGCGGATCCGCGCGCTGCTCGGCGAGGAGGGCATCAAGGCCGAGATCTACGACGGCGTCGAGGTCGAGCCCACCGACCGCTCGATGGAGGAGGCCGCCGAGTACGCCCGGACCATGGAGTTCGACGGTCTCATCGGCGTGGGGGGCGGCAGCGCGCTGGACACCTGCAAGGCGGTGAACCTGCTCACGACCTACCCGGCCCCGATCCTGGACTACGTCAACGCCCCGGTCGGGCGGGGCCGCCCGGTACCGGGTCCGCTCCGGCCGATGATCGCGGTGCCGACCACCGCCGGCACCGGCAGCGAGACCACCGCGGTGGCGGTCACCCACGTCGTCGACCAGAACGTCAAGGCCGGGATCTCCCATCGCCTGCTCCGGCCGACCCTGGGCATCGTCGACCCCCTCACCACGCTGACCGCCCCTCCCGCGGTGACCGCGGCGGCGGGGGCGGACATCCTGACCCACGCCATCGAGTCCTACACGACCCGGCCCTACCACGCCCGCCCCAAGCACTACCCGCCGGACCGGCCGGCCTACATCGGCGCCAATCCGGCCAGCGATGTCTGGTGCGAGAAGGCCATCGAGTACGTCGGGCGGTACCTGCGGCGGGCCGTGCTGAACGGGCTCGACCTCGAAGCACGCGTGCACCTGGCTCTCGCCGCGAACTACGCCGGGATCGGCTTCGGCAACGCCGGCGTGCACATCCCGCACGCCCTGGCCTACCCGATCGCGGGGCTGGTGCGCGAGTTCGTGCCGCCCGGCTACCGCACCGCGCACCCCCTCGTGCCTCACGGCATGGCGGTGATCCTCACCGCCCCGGCGGCGTTCCGGTTCACCTACCCCACCGCCCCCGACCGCCATCTTCGGGCGGCCGAGCTGATGGGGTACCCCACGGCGGGACTCTCGGAGGCCGAGCGGCGCGAGGCGCTGCCGCGCGCGCTGGAGGCGCTGATGCGGGACATCGGGATGCCGAACGGTCTGGGCGCCATCGGCTACGGCGAGGCGGACATCCCCGCGCTCGTCGCCGGCACGCTGAAGCAGCCGCGATTGCTGGCCGGATCTCCCCGGCCCGTCGGGGCCGACGAGCTCCGCACCGTCCTGCAGGACGCCCTGCGCTACTGGTAAGCGCTCAGGCCACGCGCTCGAACTTCTGCAGGGAGCGGATCTCGCGCGGCGGATCCTCCTTGGACCCCTGGGCCGTCCAGCTCACCTCGGCCACGTAGAGGTCCCCCCGGGAGTCGAGCGCGCAGCCGTGGGGCGCGACGAACTGGCCCGGCGCCTCGCCCGGGAACGGGGCCCCGATGCGGGCCACCAGGTCACCCTTCAGGGTCAGGATGCTGACGCGGGCGCCGAGGTTCGGCACGTCCTTGTTCACCGCCAGGTGGGTCGGCAGCTCACCCACATAAAGCAGTCCGCCGTTGCGCCGGTCGCAGGCCAGCCCGCACGGCCGGTGCAGGTTGTTGAGCTGAGCCACGTAGTGCCCGCGGGGGTCGAAGACCTGGACGCGGTGGTTCTCCCGGTCGGCCACGTACACCCAGCCTTCCGCGTCGGTGGCGATGTTGTGGGGGAGGTTGAAGCAGCCGGGATCCGTGCCGGGCTCCCCCCAGGAGAACAGGTGGCGCCCGCGCGGGTCGTACTTGTGCACGCGCGAGTTGCCGTACCCGTCGGAGATGTAGATGTCGCCGGTCCGGGGACAGAGCGCCACGTGGGTCGGCCGGTTGAAAGGCTTTCCGCTCTGCAGCGTGGCCGGCCGGTCAGGGTCACCGATGGTCAGCAGCAACCGACCCTCCGGCGTGTACTGCCGGATGGTGTGGTGCAGGTCGTCGGTCAGCCAGTAGGTCCCGTCGGGGCCGATCGTGATGCCATGGGGCCGGCGGAACTGTCCCTCGCCCCACGCGCGAACCACCCGGCCCTCGCGGTCGAAGACGATGACGGGGTGCGCGCCCCGGTTGAAGACGACCACGTTGTCGTGGGCGTCCACCGCCACGCTGGTCGCCTCCACGAACGACCAGCCCTCGGGAAGACGTCCCCAGCCGACCACCGGACGGTACTTCATGATCGCTCCTCCCTCGCGTGATGGCCCGGCCTCGCCTGATGCCCCGGCGCCGCGACGTCCCTCGGAATCGCCGGACTGGCGGGTGGGGTCGGCGACCCGCAGGTGCCGCTCGCTCCCTCCTTGCCGCGTCGGGGTGTCCGGACTATACACCAGGCGTGCTGGTCGGAAGACGCCCGACATGGGCGGCGCCAGACGGGCGGCCGGCGAGCCTGCTAGAATCGCGCCGATGAGCCGGCTGCTACCCGCCGTCCTGGCGTGCCTGCTGGGGCTGGCGCCGACCGCGGCGCGGGCGCAGGCCCTGCCCATCTTCGACGCCCACATCCACTACAGCGAGCCCGACTGGGACGTGCTCACCCCGGAGCGGGCGCTGTCGATTCTCGCTCGCGCCCACGTCTTCCGGGCGCTGGTCTCGTCCACCCCCGACGAGGGGACCCTGCGGCTCTACCAGCGCGCCCCGCGCGGCATCGTCCCCTTCCTGCGCCCGTACCGCACGCGGGGCGACATGGCGACCTGGACGCGCGATCCCGCTGTCGCCGCGTACGTCGAGGAACGCCTCAAGCGGGGCATCTACCGCGGCATCGGCGAGTTCCACCTCGGTCTCGACGATGTCGAGACGCCGGTCGTCCGGCGCTTCGCCGAGCTGGCCGAGCGGGACGGCCTCTACTTCCATGCCCACACCGACGAGACCACGATGGAGCGCCTCCTGACCCGGTACCCGCGGGTGCGGATGATCTGGGCGCACGCCGGCATGTCGGCGCCGCCGGCCGCCGTCGAGCGCATGCTCGACCGCTTCGCGACGCTCTGGGTGGAGCTCTCGCTCCGCAGCGACGTTGCGCCCGGCGGCCGCCTGGACCCGGCCTGGCGCGCGCTGTTCCTGAAGCATCCCGACCGGTTCATGGTGGGCACCGACACCTGGGTGACGTCGCGCTGGGAGACGCTGCCCCAGAGCATGCAGGCGATCCAGGAGTGGCTGGCCCAGCTGCCCCGGGACGTGGCCGAGCGGATCGCCTTCACGAACGCCGACCGGCTCTTCCCCGTCGGTCCGGCGGGTCCCTAGATTCGCCCGCGCCCCGGATCAGGCAGGGGCGCCGGGAGCCAGCGAGGCGACCAGGCGGCGATCCGACTCGTAGCGCAGCCGGCGCAGCGCCTCGGCCGGCGTCGCCCACGCCACCTCGTCAACCTCGTGATCGTGCTCGCCGACCTTGGCGACCGGGCGCATGAGGAACCAGCGGACCGTCTTTCGTACCCGGCGGCCGTCGCGCTGGAACCAGTACGTCACCGGTTCCAGCTCGCGCACCACCTCGCACCGGTAGCCGGTTTCCTCCTGGACCTCACGAAGCGCCGCGTCCCGGCTCTGCTCGCCGGGAGCCAGCGCGCCCTTGGGCAGCGTCCACACCGCGCGGTCGCGGAGGTCGCGGGCCCGGATGAGCAGGACCCGGCCCTGGTCGTCGACGACCAGGCCGCCGGCGGAAAACTCGAAGAGGGGCCGAGACGCCGCCATCACCGGCATGGTACCGGAGCGCGGCCAGGGCCCGGGGTCAGACCCCCTGCTCGGCGCGCTCCCGCACCGCCTTGAGGGTCTCGACGAGGCCGTCACGTTCGGCGCCGCGGGTCACGAAGGACGGCAGGATGGTGCGCGCCGCCATGGCGTACGTCACGATCACGTCCGGCCCGCGCGGCTCGATCTGCCAGTAGCCCCAGGAATCGCGGAAGAGGTCGTTCGGGTGGTCGTGGGCCAGGCGCCACTCCAGGCGGTGACGGGCCGGCTGGGGATAGTTGTTGACGTGGAAGCCGAACGAGAACGGCCCGACTCCGACGACATAGCGGATGAGGGTGTGATGCGCGTCGGCCTCCAGCACCGAGGCATGGATGACGCGGGGATAGAGGCCGCGGTGGGCCCGGTAGTCCACCAGGACCTGCCAGACCCGATCGGCCGACGCCTTGACCCGGGCCAGCGCCGTCCCACCCTGCCCGGCCGTACCGCCCGGCGGCAACACATCCAGAACCACGATCTCGCCGCGCTCCAGCCGCGCCGCCTGCTCGCTCGACAGCGGAAGCGGATTGGCGGTCGTGGCCCAGGTTGCGACAATGACAGCAGCGGCGATGAAGACTCGGAGCATGACGGACGAGCCCCTCTACTCTGACACGAGTTTTCGCCGACGCAAGCCGAAAAATCGGGCGACGGCGGCGGTCGTCCTGCTGCTGCTCACCGCCCCGGCGCTGGCCGGCGACCGGCGCTCGCCGTGGCCGCCCTTCCTGCCGCCGCCCTCGCGCTATCCCGGCGACCTGGTGGCCTCCATCGAGCAGGTCTGGCACGACCCGACGCTCGTCCGCCGGGTTCAGGGCCGGCCCGCTCGGGTCCCCTTGGAAATCTACGTCGCGTTCGTGGACGCGCCGGAGGTGACCGCGGCCGCCGCCCGCTTCCTGAAGCTGGCGCGCTACGAGGTCGAAGGCCTCGGCGGCGACTGGTTCCGGGCCACGGACCACGAGGGCGCCCGCGGCACCTACGTCATCCTGGCGCGGTTTCCGACCCGCCGGGTGATGTTGTCCTGGGGCGAGCACTCCGGGCGCCTGCTCGGCTCCATCAGCGGCAGCGCCCTGACCGTCCTCGAGTTCGAGCCGCGCGACGGCCTCGTGGACCAGCACGTGGAGGCGTGGGTACGGATCGAGCAGGCGTTCGCCGCCGCCCTGGCCCGGGTGCTGTTTCCGATCTTCGGCCACCTGGCGGACCGCAAGCTGGTCGAAGGCGCCGCGGTCGCGGCACAGGTCGCCGAGTGGGCGGCGGCTGAACCCGAGGCGTTCTGCGAGTGGCTGGGCGGCACGCCCCAGCGCACGGCGCGCGAGCGCCTCGCCGCCGTGCTGCCCGCCTGTCGTGGACAAGACGGCCGGAGCCGGCTAGGCTTGGGCTCCCCGGGTCCGACCCGGTGACGGGAGCGAGGCCGAATGGCGACCTCGGGAAGGCCAGCCCGGCCGCCGTACCGCTGGGCCGTCATCGCATACGACTGGCTGTACCGGCTGTGGCACGGCCTGGAGTCTCCGGCGTCGGCCGTGGGGCCGGTGCTCCGTCTGGACGTGCGCCGGCTCCGACGCGGCCACCGCCTGCCCGACGGGACGGCCCTCGAGATCGGAGACCGGGTCGGCGTCCTCCACCTGAACAACCAGCACGTCGCCGCGCTGCACCTCAACGGCTCTTCCCCGCTCGCCGTCGGGCTGGAGTTCCGCCGGCGCCTGATCGCGTCGCTCGAGACCCTGGCGGCGCTGGCCGACGAGCACGGGCCGCTGGCCGACGTGCGGGCCTTCGAGGCGACCACAATCTTCCACCGCGGCCTCGCCCGCCTGGGATTCCTGGTCGACGCCGACGGCCTGCGCTGGCCCCGGCTGGTGGCGACCTACCAGCGGGCGCTGCTGGCTTCGGTCCACCCGGCCGGCGCGCTGCGCTTCCAGGGTGCCGAATACCACCGGGCGCGCCGGCTCTGGTTGACCCGCCAGGCGCTGCTCGGCCGCTACGCCGCCCGGCGGGGCTCGAGCCGCTCGGCGTGATAGCATCGGACCCCGATGCCTGCCGGCCACGTGGGCCGCCCCGTGAAGCGGCTGGAAGATCCCCGCCTCGTCACCGGTCGCGACCCGTATGTGAACGACGTGCGCCCGCCGGGCGCCCTCACGATGATCGTCGTCCGCAGCCCCCACGCCCATGCCGAAATCCTCCGCGTCGACGTCCGGGCGGCTCGGGCGACCGCCGGCGTGGTGGCGGTGGTGACCGGTGAGGAGATCAACGCCGAGGTCGGCGTGATCGACAGTCCGGTCCCGGACCAGGTCTTCGACCAGGTGAACCGCCGGGGCCACCGCGTCCTGGCCGAGGGTCGGGTGCGGTACGTCGGGGAGCCGGTGGTCGCCATCGTGGCCGAGACACCGGAAGCCGCCGCCGACGCGGCCGAGGCGGTGGTGGTGGATTACCGGCCCCTGCCGGCGGTCGCGGACGCGGCTGCGGCCCTCGAGCCGGGCGCACCGCTGCTCTATCCCGAGCTCGGCACCAACCTGGCCGTCCGCCTGCGGCGGGAGAAGGGCGACGTGGAGGAGGCCTTCGGGCGGGCCAGCGTCGTCCTCGAGGCCGACCTGATCAGCCAGCGAGTGCTGCCGGTCGCCATGGAACCCCGCGCCTGCACGGCCGTCTGGGACCCGGCGGCGTCCCGCCTCACCGTTTGGGGCGACACCCAGGTACCGCATCGCATGCGGGACCAGATCGCCGCCCGGCTCACGCTCGACCCGGCGCAGGTCCGCGTGGTCACCGGCCGGGTCGGGGGCGGGTTCGGCGCCAAGGTGCCGGTGTACCAGGAAGACACGCTGGTGGCGTGGCTGGCTCGGCGTCTCGGCCGGCCCGTCCGCTGGGCGGCCGGCCGCCACGAGGATCTGCTGGCCACCGGCCACGGCCGCGACATGCGCTGCCGGCTGCGCCTGGCCGCCGACGACCACGGGCGCATCCTGGCGCTGGATGCGCGGATCATCGGCAACGTGGGCTTCTGTCTGTACCACGTCGGCCCGATCCTGCCGGTGCTGTGCGGGCAGATGATCACCGGGTGTTACGACATCCCGGCCGGTCGGGTGGAGGTGCTGGCCGCCTACACCAACACGATGGGGACGGTGCCGTACCGGGGAGCCGGCCGGCCGGAGGCCGCCTACTTCATCGAGCGCGGCCTCACGATGCTGGCCGCCCGCCTCGGGCTCGATCCGGTCGACGTGCGCCGCCGAAACTTCATCCCGGCCGAGCGGTTTCCGTACACGACCCTGATGGGGCTCGTCTACGACAGCGGCGACTACGCGGCGGCCCTGGACCGGGCCCTGGCCCGGGCTGACTACGCAGCGCTGCGACGCTGGCAGGCCGAGGCGCGCCGAGCGGGTCGCCTCGTGGGCATCGGCGTCGGCTGCTACGTGGAGATCTGCGGCTTCGAGGACGACGAGGTCGCCGACGTCATCGTCGACACCGACGGGGCCGTTACCGTCTTGACCGGGACAGCCTCCCACGGCCAGGGCCACGAAACGGCCTACGCCCAGCTGGTGGCCGACGAGCTGCAGGTCCCGCTCGAGCGCGTGAGCGTCGTCCACGGTGACACCGCCCGTGTCCGGGCCGGTGTGGGGACCTTCGGCAGCCGGTCGATCTCGCGCGGCGGCATGCACGCGCTGGGCAACGCGCGTCGGGTCAAGGAGCAGGCGGTCGAGCTGGCCGCCCGGCTCCTGGAAGCGGCCCCGGCCGACATCGTACTCGAGGCCGGCCGCTTCGGCGTGCGCGGCGTCCCCGACCGCGGCGTCGGCTGGCCGGACGTGGCCGCCGCCGCCGGAGGCACGCTGGCCTCGCGCGAGGACCTCAGGGGCCGGGGGACGCTGTTCCCGTTCGGAGCCCACGTGGCGGTGGTGGAGGTGGACCGGGAGACCGGGAGCGTCCGCCTGCTGCGGTACGTCTCGGTCGATGACAGCGGGCTCATCGTGAACCCGCTGCTGGCGCAGGGCCAGGTTCACGGCGGCCTCGCCCAGGGGATCGGCCAGGCGCTGCTCGAGGGCGCGGCCTACGACGCGAGCGGCCAGCTGCTGACGGCGACGCTGATGGACTACGCGGTGCCGAGGAGCGACGACCTGATCGCGTTCGACAACGACCACACGTGCACGCCGTCGCCGCGCACGGCGCTCGGGGTCAAGGGCATCGGCGAGTCGGCGACGATCGGGTCCACTCCGACGGTGGCCAACGCGGTCCTGGACGCGCTGGCCCCGCTGGGCATCACGCACCTCGACCTGCCGCTGACACCGGGCCGGGTGTGGACGGCGCTGGCCCGGGCGGGAGCGGGGACCGCGGCCCCTACTCGGCCACCGTCACCCGGAGGACTTCCTCGACCGTCGTGACGCCCTCGATGACCTTCATCAGTCCCGCCTGCCGCAGCGTCTTCATGCCCTGGCTCTGGGCGACGGCGCGCAGCTCGGCGGTGGACGCGCCCTTGAGGATCAGGTCGCGGATCTCCTGGGTGATCGGCATCACCTCGTAGATCGCCACCCGCCCCTTCATGCCGGTGAAGTTGCAGGCCTGGCAGCCCTTGCCCTTGTAGAACGTCACCCGCCCCAGGCCGGCCGGCTGGTGGCCGTAGGGAACCAGCGACTCTTCGTCCGCCTCGTACGGCTCCCGGCACTCCTTGCAGACGCGCCGGCCCAGGCGCTGGGCCAGGACCAGCAGCAGCGAGGACGCCACCAGGAACGGCGGGATCCCCATGTCGATGAGCCGGGCGATCGTGGACGGCGAGTCGTTGGTGTGCAGGGTGGAGAACACGAGGTGGCCCGTCAGCGCGGCCCGGATCGAGATCTGGGCCGTCTCCAGGTCCCGCGTCTCGCCGACCAGGATCACGTCCGGGTCCTGGCGCAGGAAGGCCCGCAGGGCCGAGGCGAACGTCCGCCCCACCGCCTCGTTGATC
>DATLZL010000373.1:0-2942 GCA_035574035.1 Binatia bacterium
TGTTGCCGGCCGGGGCGAGCGCCGGGCGGGTGAGCACGAGCGGCACGAGCATCGCGGCCACCAGCGAGGTGGCGGCCAGGATCCAGGGCGTGGCCCGGAAGATCCACGACGTGGTGGCCGAGATCACCGGCTCCTTGCCGAACAGCTTTTTGAGGTCGGCGTAGGGCTGCAGCACGCTCGGTCCCCGGCGGCCGACCAGCCGCGCCTTGACGGTCCGGAGAGCGCCCACGACCAGCGGGGCGCCCGCCGCCGCCAGTGCCACCTGCAGGAACCCGCCCAGGATGGCCTCCATCAAGCGAGCACCAGCAGCGCGAGCAGAGCGACCAGGATGTACAGCAGGTACAGGTTGGCGCTGCCGGACTGGATGGCCCGGAGCCGCAGCGCTCCCCGGTGGAGGGCGTCGAGCGCCGGCCGGTAGAGCCAGTCCTCGAACAGGAAGCGGGTGGGATTCTCGTAGGCGATGCGCCGCACGAACAGGCGCGACTCGGGGTGGACCTCGATGTCGAGCTGCCGCACCGGCCGGTAGAAGAAGTCGAACACGCGCTTGAACGGGTTGGCGAAGGCGGTGGCGGTGTACTCCATGCGGGCGGTCTGCACCAGCCGCCCGCATCCCCAGGTCTCGGAGATCCGACGCCGCCGCCCAACGCCCGCCAGCGTCAGGAGCGCCAGCGGCACGGCCCCGGCCAGGGTCAGCGCCGCCGCGACGGCCGGGGTGGAGAGACTGGCGAAGTCGTCGGAGACGCGCAGTGTCAGCGCGCCGCCGAGGGGCGGCGGAGCCGGAGCACCGGCCAGGGGGACCGCGACGCGGGCCAGGGCGGGCAGGACCAGGGTGGGGGCGAGCCCGAGCGCCACGCACGCCAGCGCCAGCAGCGCCATCGCCCCGCGCAGGGGCCAGCCCGCTTCCCGGGCGCTGGCGGCGGCTGCGCTCCGGGGCAGGGCCAGGAAGGTGATGCCGAACGCCTTGACGAAGCAGGCCAGGGCCAGGCCGGCGGTCAGCGCGAGCCCGGCCAGCGCCAGCGTGAAGGCGAGGTTGAGCCCGACCCGGGGCACCGCGAGGTTCTGCAGCAGGGTCTGAAACGTCAGCCACTCGCTGACGAAGCCGTTGAGGGGTGGCAGGCCCGCGATCGCCACCGAGCCCACCAGGAAGGCGGCTGCCGTCCACGGCATGCGCTTGATGAGCCCACCCAGCTGTTCCATGTTGCGGGTGCCGGTGCCGTGAAGGACGGCGCCGGCGGCCAGGAAGAGCAGGGCCTTGAACGCCGCGTGGTTGACGGTGTGATAGAGCCCGGCCGCGACCCCCAGCACGCCCAGGTCGGGCCGCCCCGCGGCCCGGAAGGTCATCCCGGCGCCGAGGCCGATCAGGATGATCCCGATGTTCTCGATGCTGTGGAAGGCGAGCAGCCGCTTGAGGTCGTGATCGACCAGCGCGTAGAGGACGCCGACCAGCGCCGAGACGGTGCCGGCCAGCATCACCGTCACGCCCCACCAGGCCGGGCCGCCGCCGAGCCAGTCGAGCCCGGCCCGGAGCAGGCCGTAGATTCCGAGCTTGATCATGACGCCCGACATCAGCGCCGACACGTGGGCGGGGGCCGCCGGGTGGGCCCGCGGGAGCCAGACATGCAGCGGGATGACCCCGGCCTTGGCGGCGAAGCCGAGCCCCAGCAGGGCGAACGCGACGCCGCGGGCACTCGGCGCGAGGCCGGGGGCGGCCGCGCGCCAGTCGGCGAAGGCGAAGCCACCCGTCCACGCGCCCACCAGCAGCATGCCCGCCATCAGGCAGCCCAGCCCGGCGTGCGTCATGACCGCGTAGACCCACGCCGCCCGGACCGACTCGCGCGAGCGACCGTCCTGCAGGACCAGTGCGTACGAGGCCAGCGACATGAACTCCCACGCGAGCAGGAACGTGAGCGCGTTGGCGGCCAGCGGCAGGGCGATCATGGCGCCGACGAAGCCGAGGTAGGCGAGCCAGCCACGCCGGTCCTCTCGTGCGTGCTCGAGCCCGGCCAGCGAGGCCGGCACGGCCGCCGCGGCCACCAGGGCCACGAACAGCCCGCCGAGTGGGTCGAGTTCGAGCGCGAGCCCGCCCAGAGGCAGCACGTCGCGGAACTCGACCCGCCACGTCCAGCCGAACATCCCGGCCAGACCCGCCCCGGCGCCCGCCAGCCCGAGCGCCGCGGCGGCCAGGTAGCCGAGCGCGCTCATGCGTCGAGCCGGCCCACCAGGGCCAGCAGGCCAGCCAGCAGCGCCCGCGGCGACGGCGGGCATCCCGGAATGACCGCGTCGACCGGCACGATCTCGCCGACGCCGCCGACGACGGCGTAGGAGCCGCGGTAGATCCCGCCGTCGCGGCCGCAGTCGCCGACGGCGACGACCAGCTTGGGGTCGGGCGTGGCCTCGTACGTTCGGCGCAGCGGCTCGGCCATGTTGAAGGTCACCGGGCCGGTGACGAGCAGGCAGTCAGCGTGGCGGGGTGAGGCCACGATGTGCAGACCGTAGCGCTCCAGGTCGTAGTGCGGCCCGGCCAACCCGGCGACCTCGAGTTCACAGGCGTTGCAGGACCCGGCGTCGACCTGCCGGATGTGCAGGGACCGCCCGAAGCGCCGGTGGGCCGCGCGGCGGAGCTCCGCCCCCAGCGCCTCGAGCTCGGCCCGACCGGGCGGGGCCTCGGTCACCACGCCGGTCCGCAGGGCCAGGGCGAGCTGGCGCAGCATCAGCGGCGGGCCGCCCGCGACTCGCGCTGCAGCTGGCGCAGCATCGTCTGTGTACCGGCCAGCTGGTTGTTGAAGATCCGGCGCGCCACCTCGAGCAGGTCGCCGACCAGCGGGTCGCGGACCGCGTAGCGGACGCTGGTGCCCTCCTTGGTGGCCGTCACCACGTGCTTGAGCCGCAGCACGGCCAGTTGCTGGGAGACGGTGGACTGGTCGAGGCCCAGC
This sequence comes from Binatia bacterium, assembly GCA_035574035.1. GTDB lineage: Bacteria > Methylomirabilota > Methylomirabilia > Rokubacteriales > CSP1-6 > DATLZL01. Next base: position 2,934 of record DATLZL010000373.1, read on the forward strand.
GCGGCCTGC
>DATLZL010000374.1:0-7943 GCA_035574035.1 Binatia bacterium
CCCCATCGGGGCGGTGATCGGCCAGTACCTGGGGCAGTACGCGGTCGGGTGGCTCGTGGGCAAGGGACAGCAGGCGGTCATGCCGGGTCCGAGTATGCCCGGGCGGCCATAGTGCCTGGTGAGAGGTGGCCGAGCTCGAGGACAAGATGTCCGGTTCGGGACAGTACTGATTCAGCGCCCCTTCACGGTGGAGCGGTCGGGTCGCGGGTTCAGGCTCGGTCCCCGGCTCTCGAGCCAGGAGCCTCGCACAGAGGCGGTACTGCCGCAGGGGCGGTCCATTCGCGCTCGGGCGGGAGTACCGCACCGGGCCGACCCGGGCCGGCCCGTGCGCATTCAGCGAGCCCGGTCGGATGAGGGGCGGGTCGAGGCCGATGGCCCGCCCGGGGGCCGCCGGCCTTCTCCGGCGACGAGGAACGCGCGGACGAGCCGGGTGAATGCGACGGGCTGCTCGATCGGCGGGCAATGCGCGCAGTCTGGAATCTCGACCAGCCGGGCTCCGGCGATGCCGGCAGCGAGTTCGCGGGCCAGGGCCGGTGGGGTCGTCGTGTCCAGGGCTCCGACGACGACGAGGGTGGGGTGGTGGATCGCGGCCAGAGCGGCTCGCAGGTCGACGCTGGCGAGCGCCCGACACGCCATCGCGAAGTACTCGGGCCGAGCAGCGAGCAGGACGCGCCGTCGCTCGGCGACGACCTCGGGGTGGCCGGCGATGAAGGATTCAGAGAACATCCGGCGGAGTGCCGTGTGGACCACGGCCGCCATCCCCTCCGACGCCGCCTGCTCGGCCATCGCGCGGAGCGGCACCCTGGCCGGCTCGGGAAAGGCGGCGGCCGTGTCGACCAGGACCAGCCGCCGGAACAGGTGGCCGTGGCGAGCGGCCAGCGCGATGGCGACGAAGCCTCCGAATGACATCCCCAGCACGTCGGTCTCGGCGCTGTCGAGCCCGAGGACGGGGAACAGCGCGGCGACCTGGTCGGCGTAGTCCTCGATCGTCGGGCCGAGCGGTGCGCTGGAACCGCCGAAACCCGGAAGGTTCACCAGCGTCAAACGGTGGTCGTCGGCCAGGGCTGGCACGACGGGGTCGAAGACCGTGCGGTCAGTAAGCAGCGAGTGGAACAGCACCAGATCGCGACCGCGACCGACCTGGCTGATATCGAAGGTGGCGCCCCCGGCGCTGACAGTGGCCATGCCGCGTCCCCCGCTAGTGCACGCCCAGGTGGAGGGCGAGGAACGCCTCGTCCCGGGCGATCGCCGCCGGGTCACCCTCGAACACGACCCGGCCATTGTTGAGGATGACCACCTCGTCCGCAATGTCGAGAGCCAGACGGATGTTCTGCTCGACCAGCACAACGGAAAACCCCTCGTTTTTCAGCCGCTGGAGGACCTGCCGCACCTCGTGGACGATCTGCGGCGCGAGCCCCTCGGAGGGCTCGTCAAGCAGCAACAGGCGGGGGTTGGTCATCAGCGCCCGGCCGATGGCGAGCATCTGCTGCTCGCCCCCCGACAGCGTTCCCGCCGGCTGACGCTGGCGATCGCCGAGCCGTGGGAACAAGTCGAGCACCCGCTCGAGCGTCCACGGTGGATGGGCTGAGTCCGGTCGGCGGCGGGCGGCCACGGTGAGGTTCTCGCTCACGGTCAGACTCGGGAAGATCCGCCGGCCCTGCGGCACCAGACCGACCCCGCGGCGCGCGATCGTTTCGGGATCCAGGCCGGCAATGGGCTCTCCGAACAGACGGATCTGTCCGCGGCGCGGCGGTGTGAAGCCCACGATGGTCCGGATGGTGGTCGTTTTGCCGGCCCCGTTCCGACCCAGCAGGGCGACCAGGCGCCCGGTCCCAACCGCGAACGTGACGCCGTGCAGGACGTGAGCATCGCCGTAATAGGTGTGGACGTCCTCGAGGGTGAGGGCGTCAGCCACCGAGGTAGATCTCCCGCACCCGGGGGTGGGTGACGATCTCGGCCCGGGTGCCTTCGACGATGACCTGCCCGTAGTGCAGCACCGTGATGCGGTCGGCGAGAGCGAGCGCAACGTCCATGTCGTGCTCGATCATGAGGACGGTCACGTCTCGGGGGATGGCAGCCAGCACTCCCTGGAGCAGGTGGCGTTCGGGCTGGCTGAGGCCAGCGAACGGTTCGTCGAGCAGCAGCAGGCGGGGGGACTGGGCCAGGGCCATCGCGATTTCCAGGCGCCGCTGCTCGCCGTAACTCGTCTCGACCACCGGGCGGTCGGCCCGGTCGTCGAGACCGACCCGGGCCAGCACCGCCCGGGCGCGCGTCCACAGCGCAGCGTGCGCAGTCAGTGGGGTAAGGGGATCCCAACGCCGGGCGGAGACGCCGAGGAGGGCCAGGACCACGTTCTGGACCAACGTGATGCGGGGAAAGAGCGTGAGAATCTGGTAGGTGCGCCCGACACCGAGGTGCGCGCAGCGATCCGGTCGCAGCCCGGTGGTGTCGCGGCCGAACACCTCGATGCGGCCGCCGTCGGGCCGAAGCTCGCCCGTGATGAGGTTAAAGAGGGTGGTCTTCCCGGCTCCGTTGGGTCCCAGCAACAACCGGCGCTCTCCGGCGCGGACGGTGATGGTGACACCGTTGATCGCCGGCAGGCCGCCGAACGACTTGCGGAGGCCTACGATCGCCAGCGCGTCCGCCATACGCGGGCCAAGCCGGGGACGATGCCCTCGGGCATGAACACGACGATGAGGACGAAAACCACGCCGAGCAACATCACCCAGCGGGTGAGGTAGGTGCTGACGATGGTTTTCAGCGCCACCACGATGGCGGCGCCGACCACCGGCCCCGGTAGCGTGCCCGCCCCGCCGGCGATGACCATGAGCAGGGCCTCGGCGGAGGAGGTCAGGGCCAGCACCCCCGGAGCGACGAACTGGTTGTAGTAGACGAACAGGAGGCCCGCGACGCCGGCGGCGGCCCCGGCCAGCACGAAGGTCAGCCACCGGACCATCCACACGTTGTGACCGAGAGCCTGCAGGCGGCGGGGCTGATCGCGGCTGCCCTGGACGGCGGCGCCGAGAGGTGAGCGGACGTACATTGCAATGCCGGCGAGGGTGACGGCGGTAACCGCCAGGGTGAACAGGTAGTAGGCCGCCGGGGGCGTGAGATCGAGACCGAGGGGCCGAGGTCGGGTCAGCCCGGTGAGGCCGTTGTCGCCGCCCGTCAGCGACACCCAGCGGTACGCGATGCCCCACAGGATCTGCCCGAGGGCCAGCGTGATCATCAGGAACGTCAGCCCGGTGCCGCGCAGGGCCAGCAGCCCGAAGAAGGCGGCCATGATCGTGGTGAGCCCCAGTGCCAGCACCGCGGCGGCCAGGTGACCGAGGCCGGCCCGTGTGGTGAGCCAGCCGACCGTGTAGGCGGCGAACCCGAGGTAGGCGGCGTGGCCGAGCGAGGTCAGGCCCGCGTACCCGACCAGAAGGTTGAGGCTCGAGGCAAAGACAGCGGCGATCAGGATCTGGCTGGCCACGTTGACGTAGTAGGGCGGCGCGACGACCGGGACGGCGAGGAGGCCGGCCGCTATCAGGACGGCGAACCCCTTCACGCGCCGCGGGCCCCGAACAGGCCCCGGGGGCGGACGACCAGCACGAGGACCATGGGAAGGAAGAGGATCACGTAGGCGAGATCGGGGAGCAGCGCCTGCCCGAACGTGTAGATGAACCCGATGATGAACGAGCCGGTCAGCGCACCGGAGAGGCTTCCGATGCCGCCCAGGATGACGACGACCAGCGCCAGCGGCAGCATGTCGGTGTCCAGCCCCGGATAGACGGAAAGAATCGGCCCTCCCAGAACCCCGCCCATGCCGGCCAGCCCGGCGCCGAGGCAGAACACCCCGGTGAAGAGCCGCGACACCGGGAGCCCGAGTCCGCTGGCCATCTCCATGTCGTCGACACCGGCTCGAATCATGGCGCCGGCGCGGGTGCGCTCGAGGCCCAGCCACAGCGCCGCGGCCACCACCACCGCGATCAGGACCACGACCAGCCGGTAGAAGGGGAAGGCGATGGTGCCGACGCGCACGGCGCCCGATAGCGCGGCGGGCAGCGGCAGCGGCATCGGGTCACCGCCCCACAGCCACAGACAGCCGTCGGCGATGATGAACGCGAGACCCAGCGTGACCAGGACCTGCGCCAGGGTCCGTTGAGCCGGCGGGCGGGTGACCAGGCGCCGCAGGATGAGGCGCTCGACCAGACCGCCGGTCACCGCCACCGCCAGCCCGCCGAGCAGCACCGAGCTGGCGAAGCCGACGCCGGCCCACCGGGCCGATAGACCAACGTAGGCGCCGAGCATAAAGAAGGCCCCGTGGGTCAGATTGGCCACCCGCATCAGGCCGAAGATCAGCGAGAAGCCGGACGAGAGCAGGAAGAGGAGACCACCCAACGCGAGGCCGTTCAGGCCTTGGATCAGCCAGAAGCCCATGGCCGGGCGGGCTCCGGAGCGCGCGGCCGGCTATTCGAGGTGCCGGGCCGGCGGATAGTCGCGCGAGTAAACGGGCGCGGCCAGGAACGTCCGGGGGTCGTACTTCCAGAACTGGCTGGTCTCGGGGTAGGTCTGGACCACGACATTCACCAGGCGACCCTCGCGCCGCTCCACCTTGCGGATGTATACGTTCAGCACCGGATTACCGTACTCGTCCAGGCGCAGGCTGCCCACCGGGCTTTCGGTGAGGCGAAGTCCCCGGAGGGCCTTCATGAACGCGGTTTTGTCCTCAATCCTGCCGCCGACGGTCCGCAGCGCCGCCTCCAGAAACAGACCCGCCATGTACGCGCCGACCGTGTAGTACCCGGGGTCGGCCTTGTATTCCTGGCGGACCGCCGCCACGAAGGCCCGGTTGGCCGGGGTGTCGAGGCCGGCGGCGTACCACCCACCGGTGACGACACCGAGCGCTTCGTCGCCCATCGACTTCAGAATTCCTTCGTCGACCAGGGTCATGTTCCCCAGCACGGGGATCCTGCCCTTCAGTCCGTACTCGGCGTACTGCTTCAGGAACCGCAGGCCGTTGGCGCCGGCGAAGCCCGCGTACACGGCGTCGACGTCGGGCTTGATCTGCGCGATGTAGGAGCCGTAGTCAGCGACGTTCAGCGGCGGCCACAGCTTCTGCACCACCTTGCCCCCGTTGTCCTCGAACACGCGCTGGAACCCCGAGGTGCCTTCGTGGCCGTAGGCGAAGTCGTCGGCGATGGTGGCCACCCGCCGGTACCCCAGCACCTTGGCCGCGTACTCCCCCAACGGCTGGGTGACCTGCGCGGACGTGCCGACGGCGCGTACGAACCACGGATTCGGCTTGCGCTGGGTCAGGTCCTCGGCCGCCGCCGAGGAGGAAATGATCGGGACCTCGGCCTGCTTGACGTAGTCGTTGATAGCCAGCGCCTCGAACGCCGCCAGGGGCCCGATGATGACGTGGACGCGGTGGCGTTCCACGAGCTCCTGGGTCTTCGTCTTCGTCAGCGCCGGCTGACCGGCGGTATCGGCCCAGATGACCTCGACCTTGCGGCCGGCCAGTACGTGGTGGCGTTCCTTGAGGAAGAGCTGGAAACCTTCCTCGAGCTGCCGGCCGCCGGCCGCCAGCGCTCCCGACCGCACGGTGAGAAAGCCCACCCGGATCGGCTCCTGGGCGGACGCGGAGCCGGCGAGAAGCAGGAATGCCAGGACAGCCCAGATGCGGATCGTCATGATGACCTCCCGGTGCGGGCGGCCTGGATGGCGGCCCACACCCGTTCCGGTGTCAGCGGCATGTCGAGATGGGTGACGCCGAGCGGCGCCAGCGCGTCGAGGACGGCGTTCACGACGGCCGGCGTGGAGCCGATGGTGCCCGCCTCACCGCAGCCCTTGGCACCCAGCGGGTTGACCGGAGTCGGAGTCTCCACCCGATCGAGTTCGAAAGCGGGAAGACCATCGGCCCGGGGCGCCGGGTAGTCCATCAGCGAAGCGGACAGGCACTGGCCAGCGTCGTCGTAGACCACCTGTTCCCCCAGCGCCGGGCCGATGCCCTGAGCCAGGCCCCCGTGGATCTGGCCTTCGACGAGCAGCGGGTTGATGACGCGGCCACAGTCGTCCACCGCGACCATGCGGAGGAGCCGTACCTGCCCGGTGTCGACGTCGACCTCGACCACCGCCACGTGGGTCCCGGACGGGTACGTGAAGTTCTCGGGATCCCAGACGGTCGTGGCCTCCAGGCCGGGCTCCAGCCCGGGCGGCAGCATCCGGGCGGCGTGAGCGGCCGCCGCCACGTCGGCGAGCCGCACGCTCCGGCCGGGGGTGCCGCGGACGCCGAAGGCACCGTCGCGGTAGACGACGTCCTCGGGCGCCGCTTCCAGCAACGCGGCGGCGATCTGGCGGGCCTTGTCCAGCACCTTTCGCACGGACACCGCCAGCGCCGCTCCGCCCACCGCGATCGACCGGCTGCCGAAGGTCCCGACGCCGACCGAGACCGCCGCGGTGTCGCTGTGAAGGACCGTGACGTCGTGGAGGTCGACGTCGAGCAGATCGGCGACAATCTGCGCGAAGGCCGTCTCGAGGCCCTGACCGTGTGGACTGGTACCGGTCAGGACAGTGACCTTGCCGGACGGCTCGATGCGGACGGTGCCGCTCTCCCACCCCGGCATGGGGCTCGTTCGGGAGGGGCCGACCCCCGCCGTTTCCATGAACGTCGACACGCCGCAGCCAAGGTACCGTCCCTCGGCGCGGGCGCGCCGCTGGAGCGTGCGGAAGCCCTCGTAGTCCAGGTGGGCCAGGGCCCGATCAAGGGCCTCCTCGTACCGGCCGGAGTCGTACCGTAGCCCTGAGGGTGCCCGGTACGGAAAGTCCTCGGGGCGCAGCAGATTGCGGCGACGGACCTCCACCGGGTCGAGCGAGAGTTCCCGCGCGATGGCGTCCATCAGACGTTCAAGGAGGTAGGTCGCCTCGGGCCGGCCGGCCCCCCGGTACGGAGCCGTCGCCATCCGGTTGGTGAAGACGCTGACCAGTTCGTAGGCCGCGGCCGGAATGCGGTAGGGACCGGTGAGCAGGCGCCCGGTCAACATGCCCGGGTACGGGGTGAGTGCCTCGAGGTAAGCGCCCAGGTCGGCCACGGTGCGGCATCTCAGTGCGAGGACGATCCCCTGGGCATCGACCGCCGCCTGGACCTCATTGATCTGCCCGCGGCCCTGTGTCGTCGCCAGGAAGTCCTCCCGGCGGGTCAGGACGAGGCGGACCGGACGCTCGAAGCGGCGGGCTGCCCAGGCACACAGGGCTTCGTCGACGTAGAACCCGATCTTGCAGCCGAACCCTCCGCCGACGTGGGGCGCGACCACGCGCACCGCTGCCTCCGACAATCTGAGCATCTGCGCGAGCCCGGAGCGAAGCCGGTGCGGGGTCTGGGTCCCCGCCCACACCGTCAGCATCCCGTTTCGCCACTCGGCCAGGCAGCCCCGCGGCTCCAGGGGCACTGCGGCGACGCGCGGGTGCTCCAGGCGCAGGGTGACGACCCGATGCGCGCGCGCAAAGGCAGCGTCCACGTCACCGTGCTGCCAGTCCCAGCGCATCGCCACGTTGTCGGGAAAGTCGGGGTGGACACGCGGAGCTCCCGGGGCCAGGGCCGCCTCCGGGTCGCTCACGACCGGAAGCGGTTCGTAATCGACCGTCACCTGTGCACTGGCGTCGGCAGCGAGGTAGCGGTCCTCGGCGACGACCGCGGCGACCGGTTCGCCAACGTATCTGGCGACGCTGGCCAACAGCGGCCGTTGCGGCCGCCGGGCGGTGGGCGGTATGCCGATGGCCGGCTCGGGCTCGACCTGGCCCTCGAGGTCGGTGGGCGTTACCACGGCGATGACCCCCGGCATCGCGGCGGCCCGGGACGTGTCGATGCGAACAATGCGGGCGTGGGCGTAGGGCGAGCGGATCACCGCCAGCGCCGCGGTGCGAGGCAGAACCAGGTCGTCCACGTACCGGCCGCGGCCCCG
>DATLZL010000375.1:0-3999 GCA_035574035.1 Binatia bacterium
ACCCCCGGCCGCCGCACCAGCACGGCCGGCCGTCGAACTTCACCGGTGCATGGCCGAGCTCGCCGGCGAAGCCCGAGGCGCCGCGGACCAGCCGACCCTCGAGGATGACACCGGCACCGAACCCGGTCCCCGGCGCCAGGACCACGAGCGAGCGTGCGCCGCGACCGGCGCCGAACATCCACTCGGCCAGGGCGAGCGCGTTGACGTCGTTGTCGACCCAGGCCGGCAGGCCATACCGGGCCTGGAGCTCGGCGGCCAGCGGCTGGCCGGCCAGCTCGGGGACGTGGTGGGCCTCGTCGCCGATCCGGCCCGCCACGGCGTCCACGATCGCCGGCACGCCGACACCGATCCCCAGGACGTGGTCGGCTTCCCGGCGCGCGCGCTCGATCAGCCGGTCGAGCAAGGCGGTGACCGTCCGGCCCGCCGTACCCGGGCCGTCCTGGTGAGTGGGCCGCACGGCCTCGTCCAGGACCTCGCCGGCGGTCGTCACCATCCCGGCCGCGGTGAGCGTACCGCCCACGTCGACCGCCAGGACGACACGTCGCCGCGAGTCCGGGCCCTGGCTCACCTCCGACGGCTCCGGTGCTGCACTCCGACCGGCGAAAGCCTCAGATGTCGCCGAAGTGGCAGAGGCGGATGCCGAGCGCCACCGCCGCCGCCCGGGCCGGGGCGGTGCCGAGGCCGACGAGCTCGGTCTCGCGCTGGCGGCCGTACCGGCTGAACCCGAGCGCGTCGTCGTAGCGGCCGGGATGCGTCATGAACTCGCTCAGACCCGGAGGCAGCGCCCGCAGGTGGCGAAGCGTGGTCGCGAGCGTCCAGTACGCGGCCGGCCCGGACTCGCCGAAGAAGTGGTCGGTCGTCTTGAGCCCCGCGCTCCGGGCCCGGGCCCGCGCCGAAGCGTCCTGGCTCCGCACGGGGACGCCGAGGCGCCGCGCAGCCTCCAGTACGACCTCACGGACCGGGCTGTAAGTACCCACATGGTGGTGTGTATCGAAGTGGGTTGGAGTCCAGCCGACCAGGGACAGGAACCGGTCGATCTGGGCCTCGACCTCCACCCTGACCTCTTCCGGGTCCGCCCCGAAAGCGGCCCGCCGGGCGTCGCGGATGAACCGTCCCGACTCGTCCACCAGGGAGCGGGCCGCGGTGAGCGGGCGACCGAGCGTGAGGTTGACGTGCAGGCCGATCCCGAGCCCGGCGTCGCGCGCCCGCCGGAGCTGCTCGCGGTCGGGGTCGGCCGTGACGAGCACGGTGGTGCTGGTCACGATGCCGTGGCGGTGGGCGTCCAGGATGCCGGCGCTGACGGCGGGGGTCAGCCCGAAGTCGTCGGCGTTGACGATGAGACGGCGAATCAAGGTCTTAGGCGGCCCTGGATGAGGAGCCGCTCGACCGTGGCCGGAATCCCGGAGCCCAGCGTGCCCTCGCGATCCACGCTCCGGATATGGTCGAGCCGCTCGTAACCCAGGCGCGGGAAGGGCTCGATCTCGCCGGCGAGGACCGAGGGCTCGAGGCCGGCCGCGGCCAGCTTCTCGAGCCCCGTCTTGCGGCCGAGGAAGCCGAAGATCGAGACGACCAGCGACCCTCCGGGCCTGAGGTGCGCCGGAGCGCCGGCGATGATGCGGTCCAGCACCGCCCAGCCGTCCGGGCCCCCGTTGTCCGCCGCCGCCGCGCTGTCGGAACGCTCGCGGTCGGGCGGTGTCGGCATCTGCGGAGCGTTGGCGCAGATCAGGTCGAAGCGCTCGCCGGCCACGGGCGCGTAGCAGTCGCCCAGCCGGGCGTCGACGCTCACCCCGTTCAGCAGGGCGTTGGCCCGGATGGCGGCGACGGCCTGCGGCAGCACGTCCGTCGCCACCACCTCGGCTCCGGCCCGGGCGGCCAGGACCGCCGCCAGCCCGAGCCCGCTGCCCAGCTCGAGCACCCGCTGCCCGGCCCGGACCGGCAGGTGGCGGCAGAAGAAGAGCGAGCCGGCCTTGGGCGGCTGCACCCCCTCCACGACGCGGAACACGCACCCGCGCCAGGCGAACAGCAGCAGCGGCTCGTCGCTCAACTCCCCCGGACCCGCCGGAAGTAGAGCCGCATCGCTTCCTTGAGCTGAGCCCGGGCGCCGGCCGAGGTGCGCGCATCCTCGAGGGTCTCGAGCTCCAGGGCCAGCGGCACGCCCTCTCGCTTGACGCCGTCAAGTTCGGCCGTGAGCGCGCAGCGCTCGTCGGACTCGGTGAAGACCAGCCGGGCCCGCTGAAACAGCGCCTCCTCGCGGGCGAGCTGCTCGGCGGTGTCGACCAGCACGCGCTTGATCTCCTCCTGCTCGCCGGCCGGCACGGTGGAGAAGGCGGCGGTGAGGCTCACGTCCGCCATCGCTTACCGCTCGATGTACTGGGTGATGTCGACCAGCCGCGGCCCGGCGAAGAACAGCGACCAGCCGAGCGGGTACACCCAGGCCTCGGTGGCGTTGCCCTTGATGGCCGGCGCGTACTTCCTGGCCAGCTTCTCGATCTCGCCCTGGTCCGTCGTCACCGCCGTCGGCGGCCCCAGCAGGATGAGCACCTGCTCCTTGGTCTGGCCCACCGCCACCCGACGATAGAACTTGAAGGTCGACACGTCCAGGTCATTGGCCGCTTCGGGGTGGCGGTTGAGGTACTGGCTGATCCGCCAGTCCAGGTCGTTCTCCCAGTGGCGGCGCTCGTCGAAGTTCGGGGCCCGGCCGTTGGCCAGCATCGTCCGGTAGATGAAGTACTCCTCGGCCGACGGCCCGTGGGTCGTGCGCTGCTCGAGGGGACGACTGGCACAACCGGCGGCCACGAGGGCCAGGACCAGGACGAGCCACCGCATGTCGCGCCCCAGCATAGCAGGGAAGCCCTCCCTCACATCAGCGCCGATTCCAGGACGATGCCGCGGTCCACGACCCGGGCGGCCTGGGCCAGCATCCGCGCCGTCGGCCCGGGCACCTCGGGGCTCTCCGCCAGCTGCCGCAGCAGATCGATCAGGCGCCGCATCGCCCGGATCAGATCGCCCTCGTGACCCCCGAACGCATGCTGGACGATCCCCGGCCAGTCCTCGTCGCCGGACGCCCAGCGGAAGACCGCCGGCATGAACCCGGCGTGCACGCTGACCGGCATCGGCAGCTGCCGCTGCCGCTGGGCCTCGGCCACCGCCGCGGCGACCTGCCCGACCTGCTCCAGCCGGCGGCGCAGCTTGGGGCGCGCGCGCAGGAAGCCCCGCGCCACCAGCGGGTCCCCCGACCGTGCCTCCTCGGTGAGGGCCGAGAGGACGGCGGCGGCCTCGGGCAGCGTCAGGTCGCTCAGCAGGCCGCGGTGGAGGACCTCGGCCACCAGCAGCTCGTTGTCGTGGCGCAGCCCGGCGATCAGGCGGCCCTTGGGCTCGAGCTCGCGGCCCCGCACGGCGCCGAACTGCTCCAGCACCTCCACCACCCGCAGGAACTCCTGCCAGTAGCTGTTGCGCAGCCCCTCGAGCAGCGCGCGGCGCTGGGCCAGGCGCTGCTCGAGCCGCTCGACCTCGCGCCAGGCCTGGCTGCAGGTGACTGTCGAACCCCAGGGACAGCGGTGGCACTCGATGGCCGCCAGCGCGGCCTCGGGGCTCTCGCGCCGCTCGCGCTCGAGCAGCGCCCGCACGTCGAGGCCGGTCAGGTGCTCGGCCAGGTGACGGAGCCCGCGCGGCTCCCCGCCCTGGCCGTCCGGATGGCGGGCGAGATCGCGCGGCACGGTGAGCGGCGGGGTGGCCCACAGCACCTGCTTGATGGCCGGCGCCTTGACGCGGACCAGCGCCCCGTGGGGCAGGAGCGCGTCCACCAGTACGCGCCGCCCGCGAAGCGAGTGCACGCGGAGGATCATGCCGAGCGTGGGCGCGCCCTTGCGCCGGATCAGGGCCAGGCGACCGGGCTCGGCCTCGATCAGGCCGCGCTCGCGGCCGGGCCGCCGGCCGGAAGCGCGGCGCCGCGCCTCGGCCTCCTCGCGCGCGCGACGGTAGCGGCCGATGCGCTCGAAC
>DATLZL010000376.1:0-26009 GCA_035574035.1 Binatia bacterium
CAGCCGGCCGCCTCCAGCGCCCAGATCTGCAGCAGCGTGGCCTCGACGTCCCGGGTGTCGGTCTTGGTCATGGACTGCACGGTGATGGGGGCGTCGCCGCCCACCTTGACCGAGCCCAGCTGGATCTGTCGGGTCTTTCGCCGCGTGATCATCGCCGCTCCTCGAGCCGTCGGTTACCGGAAGAACCGGAACGCGTCGATCCGCACCAGGTCATTGTAAAGCGCGTACACCATGAGCAGCATCAGCAGGACGAACCCGACCTGCTGGGCCCACTCCCGCTTGCGCACCGACAGCGGGCGGCCCAGCACGGCCTCGATCACGAAGAAGAGCAGGTGGCCGCCGTCCAGCATGGGCACCGGCAGCAGGTTCAGCACGGCCAGGTTGACGCTGATGACGGCGGTGAACACGGCCAGCGAGACCCACCCCTCCCGGGCCTGGCGGCCGGCCTCGGCGGCGATCTGGATGGGCCCGCCGATGTTCGAGCGGTCGATGGCGCCCACCACGAGCTTCCAGATGCCCTTGACCACCACGACCGTCATGTCCCACGTCCGCACCACGCCCTGGCCCAGGGCGGCCGGCAGCGGGTACGGCTCGTGGGCGACGGCCCGGGCCACGATGCCGACCCCGATCCGGCCGACCTCCACCTCCTCGCCGGCGGCGTTCCGGTCCCGTACCGGAGTGGCCGTGACCGACACGGTCAGCGGCTGGCCGTCGCGCTCGACGGTGAGCTCGAACGTCTGACCGGCCCGGCGCTGGATGGCCTGCATGAGCTCCTCGGGCGTGAACACCGGCTGGCCGGCCACGGCCGTCACGACGTCCCCGGGCCTGAGGCCGGCCCGCTCGGCGGGCGAGCCGGGGTTGACCGCGCTGATCGACGGCGTGAGCCGGGGCCCGAGACCGAGCTCCCAGACCCGGCGCTCGTCCCGGAAGATCGGGTCCCGGACCGTGGCCAGCCGCGGCGTGACCCGCACCACCCGCTCGGTCCCGTCGCGGCGCACCTGCAGGGTCAACGGTCGGCCGTCGGCGGCCGCCACCGCCCGGTCGACCTCCTCCCAGTGGCGCACCGGGCGGCCGTCGACGGCGGTGATCACGTCGCCGCTCCGGAGACCGGCCGCCTCGGCCGGGCTGCCGTCCGCCACGCGGCCCACCACCGCCGGCCACACCGGCCGGCCGACGATCGCGAACACGGCGGCGAAGATGGCCGCGGCCAGGACGAAGTTCATGCCCGGTCCGGCGAAGACGATCAGAAAGCGCGCCCACAGCGGCTTGAACGCGAACGCCCGCGCCGGGTCGTAGGCCACCGCCCCGGCGCCGCCCTCCAGGGGGTTGTCCTCCCCCATCATCTTGACGTAGCCCCCCATCGGGACGGCCGACAGGCAGTACTCCGTCTCGCGTCCCCGCCACCGCAGCACGACCGGGCCGAACCCGATCGAGAAGCGCTCGACGTGGACCCCGGCCCACCGGGCGGCCAGAAAGTGGCCGAGCTCGTGGATCAGGATCAGGACGCCGATGACGACGATGAACGACACGACGGTGGTCACCGGATCCACTCCTCCACGCGGCGGCGGGTCTCGGCGTCGACGCTGACGCACTCGTCGATGGACCCGCAGCCCCCGAACGGCAGCTCGCTGAGGGCCCGCTCGATGAGGGCCGGGATGGCGGTGAACTGCACCCGGCGGTCCAGGAACGCCGCCACCGCGACCTCGTTGGCCGCGTTCAGCACCACCGGTGCTGCTCCGCCGGCCAGCAGGGCCCGCCGGGCCAGCGCCAGGCACGGAAAGCGCGCCACGTCCGGCTCGAAGAACGTGAGCGGACCGACCCGGGTCAGGTCCAACCGGGGTGCGGGAGCGGGGCGCCGTTCCGGGTAGGTCAGGGCGTACAGGATGGGCACGCCCATGTCGGCCACGCCGAGCTGGGCGATGACCGACCCGTCGATGTACTCCACCATCGAGTGCACGATGGACTGCGGGTGCACCACCACCTGGATCTGCTCCGGGGCCAGGTCGAACAGCCACCGGGCCTCGATCACCTCCAGGCCCTTGTTCATGAGCGTGGCCGAGTCGATCGTGATCTTGGCCCCCATCTTCCAGGTCGGGTGCCGGAGGGCTTCCTCCACCGTCACCGCCTCCAGCCGGTGGGCCGGCAGGTCGCGGAACGGGCCGCCGGAGGCGGTGAGCAGCACCCGGTGGACCTCGCTGCGGTTGTGACCGGCCAGGCACTGGAAGATCGCGCTGTGCTCGGAGTCGACCGGCAGCAGCGCCACACCCCGCTCGCGGGCGGCCGCCGTCATGAGCCGGCCGGCCATGACCAGTGTCTCCTTGTTGGCCAGCGCCACCGTGCGGCCGGCCTGGATGGCGGCCATCGTCGGGACCAGGCCGGCAGCCCCCACCAGGGCCGCCACGACAACGTCGGCCTCGACGTCCCGGGCCAGCGCGGTCAGGCCCTCGGGCCCCGCCAGCAGTTCGGGCCGGGGGGCGGGCAGGCGCTCGGCCAGCCGGTCCACCGCCGCGGGGTCCAGCAGCGCCACCGCCCGCGGCGCGTGCTTGCGCACGAGCTCGGCGATCAGGTCCACGTCGCGCCCCCGCGCGGCCAGCCCGGCCACGGAGAACTCGTCCGGAAAGCTCTGGACCAGCTCCAGGGTCCGGCGGCCGATCGAGCCGGTGGCGCCCAGCACGGTGATGCGCTTCACTGCCAGCCCCCGATCCAGACGAGGTAGTAGAGCGCCGGCGCGTTGAACAGCAGCCCGTCGATCCGGTCCAGGACACCGCCGTGCCCGGGGAGCAGGCCGCTGGCGTCCTTGACTCCCGCGCTCCGCTTGATGGCCGACTCGGCCAGGTCGCCGAGCTGCCCGGCGATCCCGAGCAGGGCTCCGGCCCCGGCCATGCGCCAGGCCGGCCAGTCGGGGAGGAACCAGGCCCCGAGCGCCACCGCGGCGAGCACCGAGCCGGCGAACTGAGCGACCGCGCCCTCCACGGTCTTGGCCGGGCTGATGGCCGGCGCGAGCGGTCGCCGGCCCAGCGTCGACCCCACTCCGTACGCGGCCGTCTCTCCCACCCAGGTGGTGCCCACGAGCAGCAGCACGAGCTGGTCGCCGAGCGGGAAGCGGTGCAGGAGCAGCGCGTGGCCCAGCAGCCAGCTCACGTACACCACGGCCAGCAGCGTGGCCCCCGGGGCGCGAGCCGAGACGCGTCGCTCGAGCACCGGGGCGCTCAGGATCGCTCCGGCGGCGAGGCCGAGCACCAGTCCCGGCAGGGCGAACGGGTCGCCTTCGCCCCGGCTGCCGATCTCGAAGGCGGCCACCAGCGCCCCGCCCAGCACGAGCCCCAGCCGGCGGTAGGCCGGCACTCCCGCCTGCTCGAACAGCCGCAGCACCTCCCACAGGGCGAGCACGGCCACCGTGCACACCAGCGCCGCGAAGTACCAGCCGTGGGCCCGGACCACGAGCCACACGAACAGCGGGATGAGAACGAGCGAGGTGAGCAGCCGTGCGAGCAGGCCCGCCGGCGCGGTAGACCGGCCCGTCAACGGCGCGGCCCGGCGGAGCGCGGCTGCCTCGGCCACCCGCTCACACTCCGCCGAATCGGCGCGCCCGCCCCTGGAACTCGAGGATGGCCCGGTAGAGCTCGCCGGCACCGAAGTCCGGCCACAGGACCGGCGTCACGACCAGCTCCGTGTACGCGATCTGCCACAGCAGGAAGTTCGAGACCCGCATCTCGCCGCTGGTTCGGATGAGCAGGTCGGGGTCCGGAATACCGGCGGTCCACAGCGCGGCGCTGACCTCGGCCTCCGTGATCGCCTCCGGGGGCAGCTCGCCGGCCTGCACGCGCCGGGCCAGCCGCTGGAAGGCGTCGATCAGTTCGTCGCGCCCGCCGTAGTTGAACGCCACCTGCAGCCGCAGGCCCGTGTTGCCCCGGGTCGCCTCGGCCACGCGCGCCAGGCGGCGCCGGATCCCGGCCGGGACGCCGTCCGGCCGGCCGATGACCCGGAGCCGGACGTTGTGGGTCATCAGCTCCGGCAGCTCCCGGTCGATGGCCTCCTCCAGCAACCCCATCAGCGTGGCCACCTCGTCCTCCGGGCGGCTCCAGTTCTCGGTCGAGAACGCGTACAGCGTGAGGTGCTCCAGGCCCAGGCGACCGGCGGCCTCGACGACGTCGCGGGCGGCCCGGACGCCCTGCTGGTGTCCGGCCACCCGGGGCAGGCCGCGCCGGGTCGCCCAGCGCCCGTTGCCGTCCATGATGATCGCCACGTGGCGCGGCAGCGGGCGGGCGCGGATCCGGGCCAGCAGCTCCTCGTCGCCCAGCGCGGCCGGGTCGCCGCGGAGCTCCTCACGCGAGTCGAGCGGCATGGACCCCCATCTTAGAACGACAGGATCTCCTGCTCCTTTTTCTTCAGGAGCTCGTCGACCCGGGCGATGAAGCGGTCGGTCGTCTTCTGGATCTGGTCGTGGCCCCGCCGCTCCTCGTCCTCGGAGATCTTCTTGTCCCGCGCCATGGCCTTGAGCCTGTCGTTGGCCTCCCGGCGGACGTTGCGGATGGCCACCCGGGCGTCCTCGGCCAGCTTGTGGACGTGCTTGGCCAGCTGCTTGCGCCGCTCCTCGGTCAGCGGGGGGAGCGTGAGCCGGATCACCTTGCCGTCGTTGACTGGTGTGATCCCGAGGTCGGAGGCCATGATGGCCTTCTCGATCGCCTTCAGCTGGCTCTGTTCCCAGGGCTGGATGACCAGCGTGCGGGCGTCGGGGGCCGAGATGGAGGCCAGCTGGTTGATCGGGGTCGGCGTCCCGTAGTAGTCGACCCGCACGCTGTCGAGCAGCGCGGTCGACGCCCGGCCGGTCCGGACCGAGGCGAACTCCCGGCTCAGGGTCTCGATGGCGCCGTTCATCCGGGTTTCGACGTCCTTGAGGAGCGCTTGCATCGGGATCCTCCGCGCCGGCGCTCAGGCCGAGACGACCGAGCCCACCGGCTCGCCGAGCACGATCCGCTTGATGTTCCCCGACTGGGTCAGGTCGAAGACGATGATGGGCAGCCGGTTTTCCATGCAGAGCGAGATGGCGGTGGCATCCATGACCTCCAGCCGGCGGGCCAGGACGTCGCCGTACGTGGTCCGCGCCAGCCGCTGGGCGCTGGCGTCCCGCCGGGGGTCGGCCGAGTAGATGCCGTCGACCTTGGTCGCCTTCATGATCGCCTCGGCCCCGATCTCCACCGCCCGCAGCGCGCCCGCGGTGTCGGTGGTGAAGAACGGGTTGCCCGTTCCGGCGGCGAAGATCACCACCCGTCCCTTCTCCAGGTGGCGGATGGCGCGCCGGCGGATGTACGGCTCGGCCACCGCCCGCATCTCGATGGCCGAGAGCACCCGCGTCTGCAGCCCGGCCTTCTCCAGCGCGTCCTGCAGGGCCAGGGCGTTGATGATGGTGGCCAGCATGCCCATGTAGTCGGCGGTGGCCCGATCCATGCCCCCGGCGCTGGCGGCCAGCCCCCGGAAGATGTTGCCGCCGCCGATCACGACGGCCATCTGCACGCCCAGCGCCACGACGTCCCGAAGCTCGGCCGCGATCCGCTGGAGCACGAGGGGATCGATCCCGTAGCCCTGGCTGCCGGCCAGGGCCTCCCCGGACAGCTTCAGCACCACCCGGCGGTAGGCCGGACGCGGCGGGCCGGCGTCGGTCACCGGCTCAGCCGCCCTCGCCGACCTGGAACCGAGCGAACCGGCGGACGACGATGCGCTCTCCGGTCCGAGCCGCGACCCCGGCCACCAGGTCGCGCACCCGTGTCTTGCCGGTGGGGTCCTTGATGAAGGCCTGCTCGAGCAGGCAGTTCTCGCTGAAGAACTTCTCGAGCTTGCCTTCGACGATCTTGTCGATGACCGCCGCCGGCTTCTTGGGATCGACCTGGGCCCGGTAGATCTCCCGCTCCTTGTCAAGGACCTCGGGCGGCACGTCCTCCCGCGCCACCCAGGTCGGGCCGGCGGCCGCCACCTGCATGGCGAGGTCCTTCAGCAGCGCCTGGAAATCCTCGGTGCGGGCCACGAAGTCGGTCTCGCAGTCGACCTCGACCAGCGCGCCGAGCCGGTTGCCGGGGTGGATGTAGGCGGCCACCTGCCCCTCCCGGGCTTCGCGGTGGGCGCGCTTGGCCGCCGCGGCCATGCCCTTCTTGCGCAGGTACTCGACGGCCGCTTCCATGTCGCCCCGGGTGGCGGCCAGCGCCTCGCGGCAGTCCATCACTCCGGCGCCGGTGCGCTCGCGCAGGGCCTTGACCTGCTGGGCGGTGGAGGCCATGGTCAGGCCTCCGCCTCGGCCGCCGCCATCTCCGACTCGGTCGGGGCTTCCGCTTCCTCGCCCTCGTCGGTCTTGGTCAGCGTGCCGCGGCCCTCCAGGACGGCGTCGGCGATGCGCGACGTGATCAGCCGGACGGCGCGGATCGCGTCGTCGTTGCCCGGAATCGGGTAGTCGATCCCGGTCGGATCGCAGTTGGTGTCCACGATCGCCACGATGGGAATGCCCAGGCGCTGGGCCTCGGACACCGCGATCTTCTCCTTGCGAGGGTCGATCACGAACACCGCCGAGGGGAGGCTCTCCATGTGCTTGATGCCGATCAGGGCCTTCTCCAGCTTCTGCCGCTCGCGGTCCAGCTCCAGGGCCTCCTTCTTGGGCAGCCGGTCGTACTCGCCCGCCTCCTTCATCTCCTCGAGCTTCTTGAGGCGGCCGATGGACTTGCGGATGGTCTCGAAGTTGGTGAGGGTGCCCCCCAGCCAGCGCTGGTTCACGTAGAACATCCCGCAGCGCGTGGCCTCTTCGAAGACGGTGTCCTGTGCCTGCTTCTTGGTTCCGATGAACAGCAGGGTGCCCCCGCCGGCGGCCAGGTCCCGCACGAAGGCGTAGGCCTCCCGGAACTTCTTGAGCGTCTTCTGGAGGTCGATGATGTAGATGCCGTTGCGCTCGCCGAAGATGTACTTCTGCATCTTCGGGTTCCAGCGCTTGGTCTGGTGGCCGAAGTGCACGCCGGCCTCCAGCAGTTCCTTCATCGTCAGCGCGGCCATGGTTCCTCCTTCGGTTGTCCCTCCGCCGCGCTCCGGGGACGGGCCCCGCACCGAAGGGCGCGGCGTGCGTGATGACTCACGTCGTGTACTTGGCGTTGATCCGCACGTATTCCTCGCTCAGGTCGCAGGTGAGCACGTGATCCTCGCCCCGGCCCAGCCCGAGGTCGAGGGTGATGGTGTAGGCCGGCCGGGCCATGATCTCGCGCACCCGGTCCGGCCGGGCCCCCTGGCGCAGCATGCCCCGCTCGACCAGAGGCTCGTCCTCGAACGCAATGGCGACCCGGTCGGGGTCGACGCGGGCCGGCGACTTGCCCAGGGCCATCATGAGCCGGCCCCAGTTGGGGTCCTGGCCGTTGAAGGCGGTCTTCACCAGCAGCGAGCTGGCCACGCTGCGGGCGGCCAGCCGAGCGTCGCGGCGACTGGCCGCGCCGCGCACCGCGATGGTCACCACCCGCGTCGCCCCCTCGCCGTCCTCCACCAGCATCCGGGCCAGCCGAGCCGTGATCGCCTCCAGCCCCCGGGCGAAC
This sequence comes from Binatia bacterium, assembly GCA_035574035.1. Classification (GTDB taxonomy): domain Bacteria; phylum Methylomirabilota; class Methylomirabilia; order Rokubacteriales; family CSP1-6; genus DATLZL01. Next base: position 7,560 of record DATLZL010000376.1, read on the forward strand.
TCCCGCAGGCCCCGGCTGCCGGCCTCCAGCGGCGGTGTCTCGGCCAGCCCGTTGGCCAGGACGGCGACGGTGTCGCTGGTGGACTGGTCGCCGTCCACCGTCACCCGGTTGAACGAGCCGTCCACCGCCCGCTTGAGCACGGCCCGCAGGGCCGGCGGCGGCACGGCGGCGTCGGTGGTCAGGAAGCAAAACATCGTCGCCAGGTGCGGCTCGATCATGCCCACACCCTTGGCGATGCCGCCGATCGTCACCGGGCGCCCGCCGACCTCCAGCTTGACCGCGGCCTCCTTGGGCCGGGTGTCGGTCGTCAGGATCGCCTCCGCCGCCTCCCGGCCGCCCTGGGGCGACAGCGCCTTCACCAGCCGCGGCAGCGCGCTCCGCACCCGATCCATCGGCAGCGGCCGACCGATCACGCCGGTGGAGGCCACCAGCACGTGACCGGGCGGTACCCCCAGCAGGTCGCCGACGATCTGCGTCATCTCGCGGGCGTCGCGCAGTCCCTGCTCGCCGGTGCAGACGTTGGAGCACCCGCTGGAGGCCACGATGGCCTGAGCGACGCCGCCGCGGACGTGCTCCATCGACACCCGCACCGGCGCCCCCTTGACCTGGTTCGTCGTGAACAGCGCCGCCGCCCGGGCCGGAGCCGAGGAGTAGATCAGGGCCAGGTCCTTCTTGCCGGAGGCCTTGATGCCGGCGGCCACGCCCGCGGCGAGGATGCCGGGCACGGCGGTGACGCCGCCCTGGAGCCACTCCACGTCGCGGGGCTCCGGCACTACGGGTACACCGGCGGCGCTTCGAGACCCGTCCGCTCGGGCAGCCCGCCGAGGATGTTGAGCAGCTGCACCCCGTTGGCCGACCCGCCCTTGCCCAGGTTGTCGATGGCGCTCAGGCACACCGCGCGGCCGACCCGGGCGTCGGCGACGACGGCCACGTCGCAGAAGTTCGATCCCACCACCGCCCGCGTGGTCGGCCGCTGGCCCTCGCCCAGCACCCGGACGAACGGCTCGCCCGCATAGAAGTCGCGGTAGAGCGCCACCAGGTCCGCGGTGGTCGGCGTGCCGACCAGGGCGACGGAGGCGGTCGTGTAGAGCCCGCGGTTGAGCGGCAGCAGGTGCGGGGTGAACGACACCCGCACCGGCGAGCCGGCCAGGGTCGACAGTTCCTGCTCGATCTCGGCGGTGTGCCGGTGGGAGGCGACGCCGTAGGCCTGGACGTTCTCGTTGGCCTCGGTGAAGAGGTACATCGGGTCCACCTTGCGACCCTGGGCGCCGGCGCCGGTGACGCCGGACTTGCCGTCGATCACCACGCCGTCCCGGCGCGCGATCCCCGCCTTGAACAGCGGGGCCAGGGCCAGGATCGCACCCACCGCGTAGCAGCCGGGGGACGCCACCAGTCCCGCCCCGGCGATGGCCTTGCGGTGAAGCTCGGGCACGCCGTACACGGCCTGGGCCAGCCCGGCCGGATCGACGTGCGGCGCCTGGTACCACCTGACGTAGTCGGCCGGGTCGCGCAGCCGGTAGTCGGCCGAGAGGTCGATCGTCTTCACGCCCCGGCCCCGCAGCGCCGGCACGACCTTCTGCGACTCCATGTGGGGCAGGGCGAGAAACACGACGTCGGCCGCGCCGGCCAGCCACTCGGCGTCCAGCGCGTGGAAGGTCAGGTCGGTCAGCCCGCGCAGGTGGGGGTAGGCGGCCGCGAGCGGCTCGCCGGCCAGGCGGTCGGAGGTGACGCCGGTCAGCTGGACGTGAGGGTGCCGCAGGAGCAGCCGGAGCAGCTCCGCTCCCATGTAGCCGCTGGCTCCCGCGATGGCGACGCGGATCATCCGGCCCGGCCTACCGCTTCGAGTACTGGAACTTCTGGCGGGCCCCCGGCTGGCCGTACTTCTTGCGCTCCCGCATCCGGGGATCGCGCGTGAGCAGGCCGGCCTTCTTGAGCGGCTGCCGGAACTTCTCGTCGAACACCACCAGCGCCCGGGCCAGACCGTGCCGGACCGCGCCTGCCTGGCCGCTCGGCCCCCCCCCGTTGACGCGGGCCAGCACGTCCAACTGGCCTGCGCAGTTGGTGATCTCCAGGGGCTGGGTGATGATCATCCGGAGGGTCTCGCGCGGGAAGTACTCCTCGAACGGCCGGCGGTTGATCACGATGCGGCCGTTGCCGGGCCGGACCCAGACCCGCGCCACCGACGTCTTGCGCCGGCCGGTGCCGTAGAAGCGCTCCGCCACCGCCATCACCGCGCCTCCTTCGCCGCCGCCGGCAGCGGCTCCGGCCGCTGGGCCTGATGGGGATGGTTCGGGCCGCGGTACACCTTGAGCTTGCGGGCCATGGCCCGTCCCAGCCGGTTCTTGGGCAGCATCCCCTGCACCGCCCACTCGATCACGCGCTCGGGGTGCGTGCGCAGCATCGTCTCGGCGCTCACCTCCCGCAGGTGGCCGATGTACCCGGTGTGCCAGCGGTAGGTCTTCTCCCGCAGCTTGCGGCCGGTCAAGTGAACCTTCTCGGCGTTGATGACGACGACGTGATCGCCGACGTCCAGGTGCGGGGCGAAGGCCGGCTTGTGCTTGCCCCGCAGGATGCTGGCCACGCGGCTGGCCAGGCGCCCCAGCACCTGGCCCTGCGCGTCCACGACGTACCACTTCCGTGTCACTTCCTCTTCACGCACCATCGGCGTCGCCATCGTCTCCCCGTGTGGCTGCGGCTAAGTGGGCCTCAGACCGGCAAAAATTGCAACGCCATACTCTAACGGAACCGCCTGAACCTGTCAACGCGCCGCCCTGGTCGTCAGCGGCGCGCCGCCCCTTCGCGCCCGCTCGCCCCCCGCCGGCTCGCCCGCGCCGGCGTCTTGGCCGGCCACGGACAGAGGCCGCGCACCGGACAGACCGGGCAGAGCGGCCGCCGCGCCAGACAGGTGCGCCGCCCGTGGGCCTGGAAGAGGTGGGTCGTCCGGGTCCACTTCGTCCGCGGGATGATCTCGACCAGCTGATCGTGGATCCGATCGGGGTCGTCCGAGCGCGCGAGCCCGAGCCGCTGCGAGACCCGGAAGACGTGCGTGTCGACGGCCAGCGCCGGCTGGCCGAAGGCGTTGCCCAGCACCACGTTGGCCGTCTTCAGCCCCACGCCCGGCAGCGCGGTCAGCGCCTCGCGGCTGGCCGGGACCTGTCCGCCGTGGCGCTCGACCAGCGCCCGGGCCATCCCGATGATCGCGCGCGTCTTGGCGCGGAAGAACCCGGTCGGGCGGATCTCCTGCTCGAGCGTGGCCGGATCGGCCCGGGCCCAGTCCTCCGCCGTGCGGTACTTCCCGAACAGGGCCGGCGTGATCTGGTTGACCCGCTCGTCGGTGCACTGGGCGGAGAGAATCGTGGCCACCAGCAGCTCGAGCGGGGTGGAGAAGTTCAGCGCGATCCGGGCGTCGGGGTAGGCCCGCTCGAGGGCGGCCAGGATCTTCCGCGCCCGGACGCGACGCGCCGCCGGTGTTTCCCGGGCGGCGCTCACGTCCGGGCGGCCAGGAAGCGGCCGAGCCGGGCCAGGCCGGCCTGGATGCGGTCCAGCGAGGCGGCGTAGGAGAAGCGCAGGTATCCCTCGGCGCCGGGCCCGAAGGCGATCCCGGGCGTGACGGCGACGTGGCAGGACTCGAGCAGCTCGAGCGCCAGCCGGCGCGAGTCGCCGTCGAAGCGGCGGGCGTTGGCCAGGACGTAGAACGCCCCGGCGGGCTCGCAGGCCACGCCGAGCCCGACCGCCCGCAGGCCGGCGACCATCGCCCGACGCCGCTCGTCGAAGAGGCGGCGGAACCGCCGGCTGTCCTCGAGCCCTTCGCGAAGCGCCGCCACGCCGGCCCACTGAACGAACTCGTTGGTCGAGATGAAGAAGTTGCCGAAGAGCGTCTGCAGCCCGGCGATCCGGTCGGCAGGCGCGATGAGATACCCGAGGCGCCAGCCGGTCATCGCGAAGGCCTTGGAGAAGCCGTTGAGGACGAAGGCCCGGTCGGTGAACTCGAGGATCGAGCGGTCCCGCCCGGCGTAGCACAGGCCGTGGTAGATCTCGTCGGAGACGATCCACAGGCCCCGGGCCTCGGCGAGCCGACCCAGCGCGGCCAGCGTCTCCGGCCGCAGCACGGCCCCGGTGGGGTTGGCCGGCGAGTTGATGAGGAGGGCCCGCGTCCGGGGCCCGACGCGAACGGCCACCCGGTCCGCGCGCAGTTCCCAGTCCTCCGACTCCTGGATGCCGACGCTGACGGGGACCCCGTCGGCGTAGCGGATGAAGTTCGGATAGCACGCATACCCTGGGTCCGAGAGCACGACCTCGTCGCCGGGGTCCAGCAGGTACCCGAACAGCAGCATCATCGCCGGCGAGGTGCCCGGGGTGACGAGGACCTGGTCGGGGGAGACGCGCACGCCGTACGTGGCGGCGTAGTGGTCGGCGATCGCCTCCCGGAGCGCGGGCAGGCCGAGGCTGTGCGTGTACTTGGTCCGTCCGTCCTTCACGGCCCTGGCCAGGGCTTCCTGCACCACGGCCGGCGCCTCGAAGTCCGGCTCGCCGAACTCCAGGTGGATGACGTCCGCCCCGGCCCGCTCCAGGGCCTGCGCCCGCTCGGCCATCTCCACCGCCAGGAACGGCTCGACGGCCGCCGCCCGGCGCGCCGGACCGATCACGGCCGGGGCGCCTGATCCCGGCGCTTCCGGCGGGCGAGCCCGGTCTGGAACGCGGCCCGGGCGACCCCTTCCGCCACCGCCGGGGCCACCGCCTTGTTGAAGACGCTGGGAATGATGTACTCCGCCGACAACTCGCCGCGGCCCACGCAGGCGGCCAGCGCCCGGGCAGCGGCGAGCTTCATCTCGTCGTTCACCGCCCGCGCGCGCGAGTCGAGCAGGCCTCGGAAGAACCCCGGGAAGCACAGGACGTTGTTGATCTGGTTGGGGTAGTCCGAGCGCCCGGTGGCCATCACCGCGACGTGCCGCTCGGCCTCCTCGGGCTGGATCTCCGGCACCGGGTTGGCCATGGCGAACACGATCGGGTCACGGGCCATGCGCCGGATGTCGCGCACGGTCAGGATTCCGGGCACCGATAGGCCGATGAAGACGTCGGCGCCGGTCAAGGCGTCCCTGAGCCGGCCCGTGACCCGGCGTGGGTTGGTGGCGGCGGCGACCCACTGCTTCATGAAGTCCATGCCCACCGTCCGGCCCCGGTAGATCGGACCGTGCTCGTCCACGCCCACGATGTCCCGCACGCCGCTCGCCAGCAGGATCTTGATGGTGGCCGTGCCCGCCGCGCCCACGCCGGTGACCACAACCCGGATCCGCCGCAGGTCCTTGCGAACGATCTTCAGCGCGTTGTGCAGGGCGGCCAGGACGACGACCGCCGTGCCGTGCTGGTCGTCGTGGAACACCGGGATGTCGAGCTCCTTGCGCAGCCGCCCCTCGATCTCGAAGCAGCGTGGTGCGCCGATGTCCTCCAGGTTGATGCCGCCGAAGGCGGGGGCGATCAGCTTCACCGTCTCCACGATCCGGTCGGGATCCTTGGTGGCCAGGCACAGCGGGAAGGCGTCCACCCCGCCGAACTCCTTGAAGAGCATCGCCTTGCCTTCCATCACCGGCAGCGCCGCCTCGGGGCCGATGTCGCCCAAGCCCAGGACGGCGCTGCCGTCGGTGACGACCGCCACCGAATTGTGCTTCATGGTGAGCGAGAAGGCCCGCTCCCGGTCGTCCCGGATCGCCAGGCACACCCGCGCCACCCCCGGCGTGTAGACCATCGAGAGGTCGTCGCGGGTCCGGATCGGCACCTTGTTGGCCACGGCGATCTTGCCCCCCAGGTGCACGAGGAAGGTGCGATCCGAGACGTGGACGACCCGCACGCCCGCCACCTGCCGCAGCCGGGCCACGATCTGCTGGCCGTGCGCGCTGTCGCGCGCCTTGACCGTGATGTCGCGGACGACGACGTCGCGCTGCGACTCGACCAGGTCGACGGCGCCGATGTCGCCGCCGGCGGCGCCGATGGCCGAGGCGACCCGGCCGAGCATGCCGGGGCGGTTCCGGATCGAGACCCGCAGGGTGATGCTGTAGCTCGCGCTCGGGGCGACCGCCACTCCCCGCTTCTACTCCCGCCCGCCGGGCGCTGTCAACGCGGGCCGCGGGTATGGTCGAGCCACCCTCCAACAAGAAACAACCGGGCGCCGGGTTTTCCCCGACGCCCGGTCGAGTGGTCGCCGCGAACCTGCGCGTCTAAGCGCGCCGGTAGCGCCGGTAGAGGGCGAGACCCGCCAGCCCCGCGCCGAGCAGGACCAGCGACGCGGGCTCGGGCACCCGCGGCCCGGGAGGCGGGCACTGGTCCGGCGGGCAGGGCTGCTCGACGCGGAATGTGCTCTGGAAGAAGAAGGCGAACACGTTGTCGTCGAAGCTCGGGTTTGTCGTGTCGAACCGGACGAAGGTGTCCCCTATCGACAGGAACGGCGCCGGGTTGGCACTGTCCCCCAACGCCAGGTTGTACAGCTCATCGTCGGCGGCAGCGCCATTACAAGCCGGCCCGGGGTTGGTCGGGCTGTCACCCACCCCGCCTACCGTGATCAGGGCCCCATTCGCCTCGACGAAGTTCCCGTCGTCGTTGCCGCCGGCACAATTGGTCAAGCGGCGCGACACCGGGTTGGAGCTGGTGGTCACGTCCACCGTCGTGAACTGGAAGTTGCCAAAGCTGAAGCTGCTCGCCAGCGACATGATGAGATCACCGCCGGCGTACGGCGCCGAGAACGGGACCACCGTGCTGTCGCCGGCCTGCGCCAGCTCACCGTCCATGATGATGGCCGTGCCGCCTGCCGTGGTCGCGTTCTGCCACACCACCGCCAGGACGGCGCCGTCCGTGAAATCGCTTTCCACGTACGAATGCGTCACCAGACCGCCCCCCGCCGCGTTGATCGCCGCCGCCACGTTGGCGGTGACGTCGAACCTCCGCGTGTTTGCGGGGTTCGCGTTGGGGCCCAAGAGGGTGCCGCTGGCGACCGGCAGGAACTGGCCGTTCAAGGTGACGTTGCCGGCCGAGCCGCTACCGAAGACGTCAGCCACGTACAGGTAAGCGGCCAGGATCGTGGCCCCGGCCGGGGTGCTGGACTGCAGGGGGTTGTCGTTGCCGGTTCCTGAGGTGCCGCCGTCGATCGACAGCGCGGCGTCCTGGACCGTCTGAAAGACGCTCAGTGTCGCCGAGGCCCGTCCAGGTAACGTAGCCAGCCCCAGCATGCTTGCGAGCACCGCCATCGCTACCTGTGTTTGCCAGCGTCTCATGGCCAGCCCCCTTGTCGGGTGGGTGAGGTCGGCCCTCCGTCCCGACGATGTGCAGGCCCGGTGCCAGAGCTCCAAGTGTCCGATCCAACGCGCTTTTCCCGGGGTAACAGATCCTTTCCTCACGAGACTGTCAGCCCAGGCGACAGAGCCAGCCCAACCGGGGACCGGGAGAACAGCGCCGGTTTCTTCGCAAATGCCCGTTTTTCGGTTCTTCTCGAGCGACGTGGGGTGCCCAGCCGATGTAAACGGGACCGACACCTCGCCTGGGGCGAAGAGGCCTAACGGAGCGATTCGAGGATCCGCCGGGCCTCGTCGGCACCGGCGAAGCCCGGGGAGCGGAGAGCCTGTTCGAGCTCGCGCTTGGCCTGATTCGACTTGCCAAGGCTGGCCAGAACGGCTCCCAAGTGATACCGGATCTCGGGGTTCTTGGGGTCGCCCCCGGCGGCCTTGACGAGAACCCCCTCGGCGGCGGCCGCCTCGCCGTTGAGGAACAGAAGCCAGCCGAAGGTGTCGGCCACGCTCGTGCTGCCCGGCGCCAACCGGTAGGCGCGCTCGGCCAACCCGAGGGCCTCCCTTCTCGCCCCGGGCTCTCTGCCCAGCAGGTAGGCCAGGTTGTTGAGCACCAGGGGGTCGTCACCACCACGGGTGAGGGCCTCTCGATAAGCCGCGATAGCGTCCCGGGTCCTGCCGGCCTGCAGGTGGAGGTTCGCCAGGTCCACGGCCGGCGCGGCCGAGCCCGGGTGAGCGCGCGCCAGATCCTCCAGGAGGCGCCGCGCCTCACCCCGACGGTTTTCGCGCATGTGGAGGTGAGCCAGGGCGCGCCCGGCTTCCAGGTGGGTCGGGTCTCGGTCCAGGACTTGACGGTAGATGCGTGCCGCCTCGCGCGGCTGCCTCAGGCGCTCGTGGATGGACCCCAGGAATGCCTGCGAGTCCGCGGACCCGTTGTGGTCCTTCACCACGCGGGCCGCGGCCGCCAGCGCCTCGGTCTTCTCCCCGAGCGCGGCGTGGGCGAGGGCGAGCCCGACGAAGGGCTCGGTCGCACCAGGCTGGAGCCGGGAGACCTTCCTGAACTGGTCGATCGCCTCGCGCGGCCGGTTCATCCTCAGGTAGAGGTTGCCGAGGTCCAGCGCGGCACGCGGGTCGGCATCTCGGGTGCGAGTTTTGAGCTCGACCTCAGCCTGGTCGAGACGCCCCTGCGCCGCATGGGCGCGGATCAGGAGCTGGCGGGCCAGCCCCGCCGCCGTGGCGGAGTCCATGGCCGACCTCGCGCGCGACAGCGCTCCCGGGATGTCACCGGCGCTGAGCAGCGCTTCACCCACCCGCACCCTCGCCACGCCGGGGTCGGCGCTGGCCTGCTCGGCTCGCTCGAATGCTCGCAGGGCGGCCTCTCTGTCCCCGAGCGCCAGGAGCGTCTGCCCCAGCTGGAATTGGGCCAGCGGCCAGCGCGGCCGCTCCTTCGTCAGGCGCTCCAGGATTGACCGCGACGACGACGCATCCCCTTTGACTCGCTGGAGGACGGCCCAGCCCAGGCGCCCCCAGTCGGACTCCGGGTCCTTCAGGGTGACCTGCCGCAGGAGAGGCTCGGCCTGAACCAGCTTGCGAAGCTCGAGCTTGACCAGCCCCTGAAGGAGCAGCGCCGCCGGGTGATCTGGGCGGGCGGTGAGAACCTCGTCGAGTTGCCGTTCAGCCTCCGGCAGCCGCCCCAGCTCGTGATAGGCGCTCGCCATGAGGTAGACGGTTTCCGGGTCCTTCCGCGGTCCGGCGCGCGCGCTTTGCTCGAGCTCGGCCAGTGCCTCCCGAGGCCTCCCACCAGCAAGCAGGGCCTCGGCCAGGGTGCGTCTCACGACCGCCGCGCCGCGGGAGATCTGAAGCGCCTCGCGCAGGTGCGTCTCGGCCTTCTCCGGCTCTCCGGTCTGGAGGTAGAGCTGGCCGAGGAGCACCCGGGCGCTCAGGCGGCGGGGATCGATCCTGACCGCCTCGAGGAGGGCTGTCTCCGCTTCCTTCCACTGGCGGGTCATGAGCCCGGCGACGGCGAGCACCTCGTGGGCGAAGACCGAATTCGGCTCTTCTCTAAGGACCTCCCGGGCGAGCGAGCGGGCCGCCTCCGGCTGGTTCCGTTTCAGCGCGGCGACGGCCTCGGCCAGCCGGGGCGGGAGCGACCGGGGACCGGACAGGTCCAGGGAGCCGACCGGCGTCGCCGACGCGGTGCCTGCCCCAAGCAGGAGACCCACGAGCGCGGTGAGGATCAGTGCCCGCATCGACCGGGATTATCGCACGCGTCTCCGAGATCACCGGGGTGCCGTGAGGCGGGCGCGGTCCGGCGCGAAGCCCGCGCCGGAAAGTTGGGCTGCACCGCGCGGGGACGCTAGACTGACCGGGAAGATGCTGGCCCGCGTCCCCGCCGATCGCGTCCTGGACACGCTGCGCCATCCTCTGGTGGTGCTGGATGCCGAGCACCGGATCGTCTCCGCCAACGCCGCCTTCTACCGCACGTTCCCGCTGGCGCCCGAGGCGGTCGAGGGGCGGCCCCTGCTCGAGCTCGGCGACGGACGCTGGAACGTTCCCGCGCTGCGCGCCCTGCTCGCGCGGGTGGCGGCGATCGATGCCCCGGTCGAGGACTTCCGGCTCGACCACGACTTCACCGGCCTGGGCCGGCGGGCCATGCTCGTCAACGCCCGCCGGGTCACGCCGGCGCCCGGCGAGCCCGCGCTCGTCCTCATCGCCCTCGAGGACATCACCGACCGCGTGCAGGCGGCGGAGGTCGGGACCCGCCAGATGCAGGAGCTCGAGCGGTCCAACGCCGAGCTCGAGCAGTTCGCCTACGTCGCCTCCCACGACCTGCAGGAGCCGCTGCGGGCCATCGTCGGCTACCTCCAGCTGCTCGAGCAGCGCTACCGCGGCCGGCTCGACGCCGACGCCGACGAGTTCATCGACTACGCGGTCGAGGCCGGCCGGCGCATGCAGGCGCTGGTCAACGACCTCCTCGCTTACGCCCGGCTCGGCACCCAGCGCCGGCCCCCGAGTCCGGTCGACGCCGACGCCGCCTTGCGCTCGGTCCTGGAAGGGCTCCGGACGATGCTGGCCGAGACAGGAGCGGTGGTGACGCACGACCGGCTGCCGCTCGTGCTGGTCGACGAGGCGCAGCTCCGGACGCTCCTGCAGAACCTCATCGCCAACGCCGTCAAGTTCCGGGGCGAGCGGGCCCCGCGCGTGCACGTCAGCGCCGAGCCCAACGGCCCGGTCTGGACCTTCGCCGTCCGCGACAACGGCATCGGAATCGAACCACGCCACCAGCAGCGGATCTTCACCATGTTCCAGCGGCTGCACACGCGGGCCGAGTACCCGGGGACGGGCATCGGCCTGGCGATGTGCAAGAAGATCGTCGAGGGCCACGGCGGCCGGATCTGGGTGGCGTCCGAGCCCGGCGTGGGCTCCACGTTCTACTTCACGCTGCCGGGAGCGGGCGGCGGCGCCGCGATCCCGGACGGCGGCGACGGAGGGAAGAAGCCATGACCGCCGGCGAGCCTCGACCGGTCGAGATCCTGCTCGTGGAGGACAACCCGGCCGACGTGCGGCTGACCCGGGAAGCGCTCCGGGACGCCAAGGTGGCCAACACGCTGCACGTGGTCGAGGACGGGGAGGCGGCGGTGCAGTTCCTGAGGCGCCAGGGGCGCTACGCCGGCGCGCCGCGGCCCGACGTGATCCTGCTCGACCTCAACCTGCCTCGCCGCAGCGGTCACGAGGTGCTGGCCGACGTCAAGGCCGACCCGAAGCTGCGCAGCATCCCGATCGTGGTGCTGACCACCTCCCAGGCCGAGGAGGACATCCTGACCGCCTATCGCCTGCACGCCAACTGCTACATCTCCAAGCCCGTGGACCTGATCCAGCTCACGAAGGTGGTGCGGGCCATCGACGACTTCTGGTTCACGGTCGTGACCCTTCCCCGCCCGTAACGGATGGGCGCCGCGCCCCTCCGCCTGCTGCTGGTCGAGGACAACGCCGACGACCGCCGCCTGATCCGGGCCGCGCTGGAGCCCGCCGGCTTCGCGATCGAGTCGGTGGACCGGCTGGCCGCGGCCGTCGAGCGCTGCGCCGAGCAGCCCTTCGATGCGGTCCTGCTCGACCTGTCCCTGCCCGACTCGGACGGCTTCGACACCCTGGTGCGCTTCCGGCAGGCGGCCAACGCCCCCGCGATCGTGATCCTCACCGGGCGCGACGACCAAGCCCTCGCGCTGGCGGCCGTCCGGGCAGGGGCCGAGGAATACGTCGTGAAAGGGAACCCCGAGGCGGCGCTGCTCGCCCGCCTGATCCGGCACGCGGTGGAGAGGCACCGGGCTCGGGCCGAGCGGGAGGCGCTGGCCCTGATCGGCCGGGAGCTTGTCGGCACGCTTGATCCCGACATCGCGAGCCGGCGCATCGTCGAAGCCGTGCGCGCCCTGCTGGCGGCGAGCACCGCCAGCCTCTACGAGCGCGATCCGGAGTCGGGCGTCCTCCACCTGCGGGCGCAGGCCCGCGGGCCGCGGCCGAGCTTCGAGTGGAGCCCCACCCTCGAGCCGGGACAGGGCCTGACCGCGGTGGCGCTCGGCAGCCGGCGCGCGGTGTCGTCCGCCGACGTCCTCGCCGACCCGCGCGTCACCTACACCGATGACCTGCGCCGGCGGATGGACTCTCCCGACCGCGCGGTGCTGGTCCTGCCGCTGCTCGCCCAGGAGCGGGTGGTGGGAGCTCTCGTGGTCGCGGCGCGGGCCGGCCGCACGTTCACCGACGACGAGATCAACCTGGCCCAGCAATTCGCCCACCAGGCCACCCTGGCTCTGGTCAGCGCGCGGCTGCACGAGGACGTCGAGCGGCGACGCCGGGAAACCGAGATCATCGTCAACGTCGCCCGGTCGATCAGCCGGTCGCTCGAGCGGGGCCCGGTGCTGGAAGCGATCCTGTCGGCCGCCCGGCACCTCTGTCACGCCGATCGGGCCCGGATCGCCCTGCGCGAGGAAGGCCCCTCGCGAGTCGTGTTCCGCTGGTGGCCGGTCGGCGGCTTCGAGGATCCGGACGACGATCCGGTGGAGCCCGGCCGCGGCCCCGAGGGAACGGCGCTGGCGACCGGCCGGCCGGTCAGGGTCCTGGCGCCGGCCGGCGACGGCGGGCATTTGCCCGGCCACCGGTCACGGGAGCGCGACCGTGCCCGCATGGTCGTCCCCGTCCAGGTCGACAGCCGCATCGAGGCGCTGCTGGTGGTCGGGCGACGGACGCCCGATGCCTTCACCGAGCGCGACGAGGCCGCACTGCTGCGGCTGGCCGATCATGCCGCGCTCGCCCTGCACAACAGCGACCTGTTCGAGCGCGAGCGGGCGGCGCGGACGGCCGCCGAGCAGGCCCACGGCAGCCTGCGCCTGCTCTTCGCCAGCGCCCCCCTGCCCATGGCGGTCGTCGACGCCGGGACCGACCGGATCCTGGAGGTCAACGACGCCGCGGTGGGTCATTACGGCTACCCTCGCGAGGAGTTCCTGCGCCTGCGCTGGTTGGACCTGGTGCACCCCGAGGACCAGTCCGGACGCCTGACCGGCCTGGCCGACCTCGCCGGGGCCGGGGAGGCCGGGGTGTGGCGCTCTCCGCCGATGCGCCACGTCCTGCGCAGTGGACGAACGATCGACGTCGAGGTCCTCGCCCACCCGCTCGAGTTCTCGGGTCGCCCGGCCCGGCTGGTCGTGGTGCTCGACGTGACGGAGCGGCGGCGGGCCTGGGAGGAGCTGCGCCGCTCCGAGGAGCAGTTCTCGAAGGTCTTCCACACGGGCATGCTGGCGATGAGCCTCACCACCATCGAGGGCCGGATCGTGGACTGCAACGAGCGCTACGCGGGCATGTTCGGCTACGACCGCGGCGCCATGCTGGGCCGGACGGTGGACGAGCTTGGGCTGTGGGCCGATCCCGCCGACCGCGAGCGCGTGGTGGAGCGCGTGCTGGCCGAGGGTCGGATCCGCGACGTGGCGGTCCGGTACCGGCGGCGGTCGGGCGAGGTGTTCGACGCTGAGCTCTCGGTCGAGTCGATCGAGTTCCCCGAGGGCCCCTTCATGATCGGGGTGATGAGCGACGTCACCGAGCGCCGGCGGGCCGAGGCCGAGCGGGCTGCCCTGGAGGAGCAGCTCCGCCAGGCCCAGAAGATGGAGGCCATCGGTCGCCTGGCCGGCGGGGTCGCCCACGACTTCAACAACCTGCTGGCGGTCATCGGCGGTCGGGCCGAGCTGCTGCTGCAGCGGCTGTCGGTCGACGACCCCCGGCGGCGCCACGTGGAGATCATCGGCGGCGCCGTGCGCCGGGGCGCCGGGCTGGCCCGCCAGCTCCTGGCCTTCGGGCGGAAGCAGGTGCTCCGGCCCCGGGTGCTCAACCTCAACGAGGTCGTGCGCGAGGCCGAGCCGTTGCTGCGCCGGCTGGTTGGCGAGGACGTCGAGTTCGCCGTGATCCTGCGCGCGGCGCCCAGCCGGGTCTTCGCCGACCCCGTCCAGCTCGAGCAGATCCTGCTCAACCTCAGCGCCAATGCCCGCGACGCGATGCCGCATGGTGGTCGCCTGACCATCGAGACACGCCTGGCCAGACTCGACCCGGTTCTCGCCGATGATCACGCGCGCGCCATCGCCGGCGACTGCGTCGCGCTGACCGTGACCGACACCGGCGTGGGCATGAGCGAGGAGGTGCGCACGCGGGCCTTCGAGCCCTTCTTCACCACCAAGGCGCCCGGTCACGGGACGGGACTCGGCCTGGCCACCGTCTACGGGGTCGTCAAGCAGATGGGCGGCCACGTCACGCTCGAGAGCGCCGTCGGCCGCGGTACCGCGGTCACCGTCTACCTGCCGCTCGCCCCCGAGGCCGCCGCGGCGTCCGAGACGGCCCCCGGCGGGCAGGGCCCGCGGGGCGGCACCGAAACGGTCCTGCTGGTCGAGGACGAGCGCGACGTCCGCGACCTGGCAATCGAGATCCTCGAGGGATACGGCTACCGGGTCCTGCCGGCCGGAGGCCCGGCTGAGGCGCTGAACCTGGCGGAGCGCCACGGGGGCCCCATCCACCTGCTCTTGACGGACGTCGTCATGCCGGGCATCGGCGGCCCCGAGCTGGCGCGGCGCCTGGAAGGCCTGCGGCCGGGCCTGCGCGTGCTCTACATGTCCGGGTACTCCGAGCACCCCACGTTGCAGCGTGACGTGCTGGACCCCGACGCCGCCCTGCTCCCCAAGCCGTTCACCTCCGAGGAGCTGGCCGGACGCGTCCGGGAGATCCTGGACGCCTGAGAAGTCTCTGGCGGCGTCAGGCCCCTGGAAGGGCCCGGCGCACGTGGTCGAGGAGCAGCACCGCGGCCCGCATTCGAGTGGACACCGGATCACCGCCCAGCCGCCAGGTTCTGGCCCGGCTCTTGCCGTTCAGGCTGACCGCGGCCGCCACCATCGCCGACCCGTCGCCCGGCGCATCGATCACCGCGGCCGCCCCGACGGCCACGCCGGCCCACTTGGCCGCCTCCTCGGCCAGCCGGCCGGCCCGGTGCTCGACGTCGCCGTCGACGACCTGAAGCCCAAGCCGGCGAGCCGAGTCGAGGTCGGGCAGGACGAGGGAGGCGGCGAGTTGGTCGGCGGCGGCGGGGGCCAGCCGAGCGGCGACCAGGCCGGCCGTCCCGACCTCGATGACCGCGACGCGCGCTGCCGCGGCTCTCAGCCCCTCGCCGACGACCCCCTCCAGCGTCACCTCGTCGGCCCCGAAAACGTGGTCCCCCAGGCGCCGCCGGATCTCGGCCTCCACGGGAGCGATCAGGGCCTCGCAGATCTGTCCGTCCTCGGCCTTCGCCGCGATCCGGATGTCGACCTGACCTGGATGGGCCAGAGTCCCCACCGTCGGGTTGGCCTCCTTCTCCATGAAATCGGCCAGCTGCTCGCCGATGCGGCTCTCGCCCAAGCCCACGGTCTTGAGCACCCGGAGCCGGATCTCGCCCCTGAGACCCAGGCGCCGCCGCAGGTGCGGGATGACCCGGGTGGCCAGCAGGTGCTCCATCTCGCGGGGCACGCCCGGGAGCGCCACGATGGTTCGGTCGCCCTGCTCCACGATGAACGCGGGAGCCGTCCCCAGAGGGTTCTCGACCGCCAGGGCGCCCCGAGGGAGAAAGGCCTGCCGTCGGTTGGAGGCCGAGGCCGTCATCCCGCGGGCGGCGAAGAACGCCTCGATCTGCCGCCAGAGGTCCTCGGAGAAGACCAGGTCGCCTCGGCGACGGCCTCCCGGGTGACGTCGTCCGCAGTGGGGCCGATCCCGCCGGTCGTGAGGACGACGTCGGAGCGGGCCAGGGCCTGCCGGAGCACCCCCGACAGGCGCTGCAGGTTGTCACCCACTGTGGTCTTGTAAAAAAGGTCAAGACCGATGGCCGCAAAATGCCGGGCGATGACCGCCGAGTTCGTGTCCACGATCTGCCCGAGCAGGAGCTCGGAACCGACGGCGATGACCTCGGCGTTCATACGGAGGCTCCGGGCGGGCCAGTGTAGCAGAGGAAACGACCGGCCAATACGTGGAGGCGAATACCCAGGCCGGGTGTCCGTCAGAAGAGGCGAGCCGCGCGTTCCCGGGGACCTTTGCGCCATCCCGACCGGTGGCGTGCTTCTTGTAAAGACGGGTAGGTGTCCGAGTCGAAACCGAGTTCACCGGGGGCGCATCAAAACACGGGAGACTCGGACCGATTGCCTTTGGGTGACACCATGACATTCAGAGAGCCGGAGCACGAGCTGGACGCCGCGCAGGTCTTGCCGACGGCCCTGGCGTCCGATGAGGCGGTGGAGGCCCCTCCCATCCCGGTGGAGGAGGTCGAGGAGCCCGAGCCTGTCCCCGAGGAAGCGCTCACGCCGCTGCCGGGCCGGGGGGAGGACCCCGTCCGCCTGTACCTCAAGGAAATCGGCAAGGTCCCCCTGCTGACCGCCCAGCAGGAAGTCGAGATCGGCCGGCGGATCGAGGTGGGCCAGATCGCCCTGCGCCGAGCCCTGGCCGGCATCCCCATGGCCCTGCACGCCCTGCTGGAGATCGGCGACCGCCTGCGCCGCGAGGAGATCCCGGCCGACGACGTGATCGTGCTGCCCGAAGGGGGCGAGCTGGACGCGGCCGAGATCAAGCGGGTCCTCAACGCCTTCGCCCGTATCCGGCGGCTCGAGCGCGAGATCGACCGGCTTCGGGAGTCGATGAAGGACCGCCGCCGGTCGGCCACCACCCGGGCGAATTACGCCCGCTGGATCGCCGCCAACCGCGAGTCGATCCAGAACATCGTGGCCGAGATGCCGCTCAAGCCGGCCCTCATCGACGACCTGGTGGCCCGGGTCCGCCGGCAATGCGAGCGCATCGAGCAGCTGGGGGCCGAAGCCCGGCGCGGCAAGAACCCGGCGGCCACCCGCGAGCTGCGCCAGCTCGAGCGCGAGGTCGGTCTGCCGCGGCGGCAGCTCCAGTCCCTGCTGGCCGAGATCACCCGGAGTGACCGCGAGGTCCGGCAGGCCAAGAAGGAGCTGATGGAGGCCAACCTGCGGCTGGTTGTCTCGGTGGCCAAGCGCTACCTGGGCAGCGACCTGTCGCTCCTGGACCTGATCCAGGAGGGCAACATCGGGCTCATGAAGGCCGTGGACCGCTTCCAGTACCGGCGCGGCTTCAAGTTCTCGACCTACGCCACCTGGTGGATCCGGCAGGCGATCACGCGGGCCATCGCCGACCACTCGCGGACCATCCGGATCCCGGTGCACATGGTGGAGACGCTGAACCGGATCTCCCGGGTGAACCGCGCGATGGTCAACGAGCTGGGCCGCGAGCCGACGCCGGAGGAACTGGCCCAGCGGACCGGGGTGCCGGCCAAGAAGGTCCGGCTGATCTTGGAGTCCTCGCGCAAGCCGCTGTCGCTGGAGACGCCGATCGGCGAGGACTCCGAGCTGGGCGATTTCCTGGAGGACAAGACCGCCGGCTCCCCCAACGACAGCCTGATGACCCAGGACCTCACCACGCAGGTGGAGCGGGCGCTGGCCACGCTGTCGCCGAAGGAGAAGGAGATCCTGCGGCTGCGGTTCGGGATCGGCGAGGAGGGGGAGCACACGCTCGAGGAGGTGGGCAAGCGCTTCGCGGTCACCCGGGAGCGCATCCGCCAGATCGAGGCTAAGGCGCTGCGGAAGCTGCGCCACCCGCTGCGGGGGCGTAACCTCAGGGCGTTCGTGGAGAATTGATCTATTGGGGGGCTCCGGGCGCCCCCCAAGCCCCCCAGCGCTCGGGCCGCCCCGGCCCAGCCGTGGCGGCCCTCGATCTCCCGCTCAGCCTCTCCGGGGGCTCCGGGCGCCCCCCAAAACCCCGGTCCCCTACTCCAGCCGCGCCACCACATCGCCCTCCTGGACCGTCTGGCCTTCCTGGACGAGGATCTCCCCGACCACTCCCGCCCGCGGCGCCTCCACCGGGATCTCCATCTTCATCGATTCCAGCACGATCACGGGGTCGCCGGCCTGCACGCGGTCTCCGGGCTTGGCCGCGATCTGGAACACAACCCCGGTGATGTGGGCCTTGATCTCCTCAGGCATCGAACGCTCCTTCCTCGACCATCTGGGTGTGGACGGCGCCGCGACGGAACCCGGAGTGGGCGATCACCCGGCGCAGGAACGGCACCGTGGTCTTGACGCCCTCGACGACCGTGGCCTCCAGAGCGGCGGCCATGCGATCCATGGCTTCCTCGCGGTCCCGACCGCTGGTCACGAGCTTGAACAGCAGCGGATCGTAGTGGACCGTCACCGCGCTCCCGGTGGTGACGCCCGCCTCCACGCGTACGCCCGCCCCCTCCGGCAAGGACAGCGCGGTGATCGTCCCCGGCGACGGGAGAAAGCCGCGGTCGGGATCCTCGGCGTACACGCGGCACTCGACGGCGGCGCCGCGCTGGACGATGGCGTCCTGGCGCCAGCCCAGGCGCTCCCCGGCCGCCACCCGGATCTGCGCGACCACGAGGTCGAGACCCGTCACCTCCTCGGTCACGGGATGCTCGACCTGCAGGCGGGTGTTCATCTCCAGGAAGTAGAACTCGCCGTCCTGGTAGAGGAACTCGACGGTGCCGGCGTTCACGTAGCCGCAGGCCTTCGTGACCTTGACGGCGGCCTCGCCCATCGCCTGGCGGACCTCGTCGGGGAACAGCGGCGCCGGGCTCTCCTCGATGAGCTTC
>DATLZL010000377.1:0-7222 GCA_035574035.1 Binatia bacterium
CGACAAGACCCTGGCCGTGGAGCAGCGCCTCGAGCGGGAGGCTGAGGAGCGCCTGGTCGAGCAGATCCTCGACCAGGCCGGCCCCGGCGGCCGGGCCACGCTGGGGGTGGAGGCGACGCTCGAGGCGCTCTCCGCCGACGCCGTGCAGACGCTCGTGGTGGCGTCCGGCGAGCCGACCCCCGGCGCCGAGTGTCCGGCGTGCGGCCGGCTCGAGGCCGGCCAGGTCGAGACCTGTCCGGCGTGCGGGGCGGCGATGGAGCCGCGGCACGACCTCTTCCACCGCGCCATGCAGCGGGCCCGCGAGCAGGCGGCCCGAGTGGAGGTGGTGCGGGGCGAGGCGGCCCGGCGGTTGGTCGAGGCCGGCGGGGGCCTGGGCGCGCTGCTGCGCTACCGCCGGGGGTGGGCGAGGTCCGGCCGGAGGCGGCCTGAGCGCTTCGGCGGCGAGGCGTTCACCGTGGCCGTGAAGTTCCGCGACTACTACGAGGTGCTCGGCGTGCCGCGCACGGCCAGCGCCGAGGAGATCAAGCGCGCCTACCGCCGGCTGGCCCGCCAGTACCATCCCGACCTCCAGCCCGCCGCCGAGCGGGCCCGAGCCGCCGAGCGCTTCAAGGAGATCAACGAACCCTACGAGGTCCTGAGCGACCCCGACAAGCGGGCCCGGTACGACGCGCTCGGCGAGGGCTGGAAGAGCGGGATGGACTTCACGCCCCCGCCCGGCGCCGCCTGGCGCCCGCCCGGCCCCGAGGAGGAGATCGGGCCGTTCAGCGACTTCTTCACGCTGCTCTTCGGCCGGCCCTCGGGCGGGCGGACGGGCCGGGCGGGTGTGCGGATCACGATGCCCGGGGCCGACGTGGAGGCCGAGCTGCCGGTGACCCTGGACGAGGCGCTGGCCGACCTGCTGCGCGCCGGCGTGCCGAGCCGGACGCTCCGGGTGACCACCCGCGATCTGGTCGTGGCCCGCCTGGAGCGGGGTCCGCTCGGAGGCGGGGAGATCGGCGATGCAGTGGCGGCCGCGGCCCGCGCCGCCTGCCGGCTGGTCCGGGAGCTGGGCGCCCCGGACGACGTCGTCGAGCTCGTGTGCCGGGCCGCGCTCGAGGCCGTACGCGGCCACGGCGCGACCACGGCCCGGTGGCTGCCGGAGGCGCAGGACGCCGTGGAGCGCGCGCTAGACGAGCTGGCGCGGGAGGGTGCCGAGGAGACGGAATGGCGCCGGCTGGTCCGGCGCCTGACCTGGTGAACGGCCCCGTGAGCCTCGCGGCCGGCGGCGGGCCTAGGCCGGCGCGGCGCGGAGCTCGCGGAAGAAGGCGCGGAGGTCGGCGGCCAGCGCCTCGGGCTCCTCGAGCGCGGCGAAGTGGCCGCCGGCCGGCATGACCGTCCACCGGCGGATCGCGTACACGCGCTCGGCCCAGGCCCGCGGCGGATGCAGGATCTCGCGCGGGAACGAGGCGTAGGCGGTCGGCACCCGCACCGGGCGGTCCTCGGAGAGCGGCCAGGCGCCGTGGTGGCGGGCGTAGTAGGGCCAGAACGAGGCGTTGATGCCGCCCGTCACCCAGTAGAGCATCACGTTCGTGAGCAAGACGTCCTTCGAGAAGCGCCGCTCGACGTCCCCGCCGCAGTCGCTCCACGTCCGGAACTTCTCGACGATCCACGCCGCGAGCCCGGCCGGCGAGTCGGTGAGCCCGTAGGCGAGCGTCTGGGGCCGCGTGCCCTGGATCCACATGTAGCCGGTCTCCTCGCGCATCCAGTGGCGGAGCTCCTCCAGGTAGGCGAGCTCCTCGGGCGTGGGGCTGGCCGGCGCGGCCAGGTCGCGCCGGACGGCCAGGAGGTTCAGGTGGAGCCCGATGACCTGCTCCGGGTGCTCGGCGGCCAGGCGGGAGGTGACGAACGCCCCCCAGTCGCCGCCCTGGGCGCCGAAGCGCCGGTAGTCGAGCACCTCGGTCATCAGGCGCGCGAACACCTCGGCGATCGCCTCCACGCCCAGGCGCCGCTGGCCGGGCCGGAACGAGAACGCGTAGCCGGGCAGCGAGGGCGCGACGACCGTGAAGGCGTCCGCCGGGTCGCCGCCGAACCGGGCCGGGTCGGTCAGCATCGGGATCAGCCGGTGGAACTCGACGATCGAGCCCGGCCAGCCGTGGCAGAGGAGCAGCGGCGTCGGGTCGGGCCCCACGCCCGGCTCGTGGATGAAGTGGAGGTCGAGCCCGTCGAGCTCCACCGTGAACTGGCGGAAGCGGTTGAGCGCGGTCTCCTGGGCCCGCCAGTCGTAGCGCTCGCGCCAGTAGGCGACCAGCTCCTTCATGTAGGCGAGGCTGGTGCCGTACCGCCAGCCCGCCGCCGGCGGCTCGTCGGGCCAGCGCGTGCGCTCCAGGCGCGCGCGCAGGTCGTCGAGGACGGCGTCGGGCACGTGGATGGTGAAGGGCCTGGGCTGACCGGTGGCGGTCGGCACGGCCGGTACCGTACCATACCGGCCTCGGCCGGACGGGCAGCGCGGGCGCCAGGGAAGGAGCCGGCATGACGCACGATCTCGTGATCCGCGGCGGTCTCATCGTGGACGGTACCGGTTCACCGGCCCGGCCCGGCGACGTCGCGGTCGCCGACGGCCAAATCGCCCAGGTCGGCGCCGTGTCGGGACGCGGTCGGCTGGAAGTCGACGCCGCCGGCCTCGTGGTGGCGCCGGGCTTCATCGACCCCCACACCCACTACGACGCCCAGCTCACCTGGGACCCGCTGGCCTCGTGCTCGTCCTGGCACGGCGTGACCACGGTCGTCACCGGCAACTGCGGCTTCACGATCGCCCCCTGCCGGCCGCAGGACCGCCCGACCCTCATGCGCATGCTCGAGCTGGTCGAGGGCATGTCGCTCGAGGCGATGGAGCGGGGCATCCGCTGGGGCTTCGAGTCCTTCGCCGAGTACCTCGCCGCGCTCGACCGGGCCGGCCTCTGGGTGAACGTCGCCGCGCTGGTCGGGCACTCGGCGGTGCGCCAGTACGTGATGGGCCCGGCGGCGTGGGAGCGGGCGGCGACGGCGGCGGAGGTCGAGGCCATGGCCGCGCTGGTCCGGGAGGCGATGGCGGCCGGCGCGGTCGGGCTCTCGTCCTCCGCCAACACCAACCACGTCGGCGTGCAGGGCCGGCCGGTGCCGAGCCGGCTCGCCGACGAGGGCGAGCTCGCGCGCCTGGCCCGGGCCATGGGCGAGACCGGGCGCGGCGTGCTCGAGGTCACGATCGGCGGCACCCGGCCTGACCGGGTGGCGGAGATCGACCGGTTCGTCGAGCTGGCGCGGGCGGCGCGGCGGCCGGTGACGCCGGTCTCGCTCCGCCACAACCCCGAGCGGCCCGGCGAGCACCGCGTGATCCTGGGCCGCATCGAGGCGCTCTGGGCCGAGGGCGTGCGACTCTACCCGCAGGTGACGTGCTCGCCGCTGACCGCGACCTTCCGGCTCACGTCGGCCTTTCCGTTCTACCGCTTCCCGGTCTGGAAGCGCGTGCTGGAGGCGCCGCTGGGCGGCTGGCGCGCCATCGTGAGCGACCCGGGCTTCCGGGCCGAGTTCAGGGCGACGGTCGGCCGGAGCGCGCTCTTTCAGGGCGACACCTCGCCGCTCCGCGTCCACGCCGTCGGCGACCCGGCACTCGGCCGGTTCGTCGGCCGGCGCGTGGCCGACCTCGGCCCGCTCACCGGCAAGGATCCGGTGGACGCCTTCTTCGACCTCGCGCTCGAGGACCAGGGGCGGACGGAGTTCACGGTGGCGATCATGAACACCGACGCCGCCGCGGTGGCCGAGATCTTCACCCACCCGCGGGCGCTGCTCGGGCTGAGCGACGCCGGCGCCCACCTCACGCTCTTCTGCGAGGCGGGACAGACGAGCCGGCTGCTCGGCCACTGGGTGCGCGAGCGCAAGGCGCTGTCGCTGGAGGAGGCCGTGCGCCGGATCACCGGCATGCCGGCCGAGGTCTTCGGCCTGCGCGACCGCGGGCGGCTGGCGGCGGGCCTGGCCGCCGACCTGGTCGTCTTCGACCCGGCGACGATCGCCGACCACCCGCCCGAGGAGGTCCACGACCTGCCCGACGGCAGCCCGCGCCTGGTCCAGCGGGCCAGCGGCATCGTGTGGTCGTTCGTCAACGGCGTGCCGCTGATCCGCGACGGGTGCGTGCCCGAAGCGGCGCCGGGGCCGGGTCCCGGGCGCGTCCTGCGGGGCTGAGGCCTTCCCGCTCCACCCTGAACCGGTCGGGGGAATCGCGTACCGTCCGCTCGACCACCCCGAGTCCCGTCCCTGTTGCCGGAATGAGGCGACCCATGGCGATCACGACGGCGACGCCCCGCTGGAGTCTCGAGGGTCAGGGCCACGGGTTCTCGTCCAGCGGCGCGCTGTGCCCAGCAGCCCGGTGGTAGAGTGACCGGTATGAGCCGTGCGCTCGCCGGGCTCGTGGCGCTCACCGTGTCGGTCGTCGCGGCCGTCGCCGTCCCCGCCCGCCCCGGGCTCGCGGCCCCGGCCCCGCTCACGGTGGACGAGGTCGTCCGCGGACTCGAGCAGGCCTACGGGCGGATGACCGACCTCAAGGCCGAGTTCACCCAGACCGCCTTCAACCGGAGCCTGAACTCCACCATCCCGGCCAAGGGCGTTGTCTACCTCAAGAAGGGCGGCAAGCTCCGCTGGGAGTACACCGAGCCGACCCGGCAGGAGATCGTCTCCGATGGCGCGAAGCTCTGGCTCTACACGCCGGACCTCAACCAGGTCAACGTCGGTGCGGCCCCCGAGGCGCTGGCCGGCCCGGCCGGCTCGTTCCTGGCCGGGCTCGGCCGGGTGCGCGAGCACTTCCAGGTCCGCTTCCTGAACCCCGCCCAGCCGACCGATCCCGAAGGTCTGGTCGTCGTCGACCTCACGCCGCGGGAGCCGCTGCCCACCCTGACCCGGCTCATCCTCGCGCTCGATCCCAGGACCTGGCAGGTCCGCAAGGCGGTGGTCTACGACCAGTTCGACAACACCGTCACCATGCGCTTCACGAAGATGGCGGTGAACGGGGGCCTACCCGACCGCCTGTTCACCTTCACGCCGCCCCCGGGCGTGGCTACCGTCCCGCTGCGGTAAACTGGCGCGGATGGCGGTCGAGAACTCCTTCGACATCGTCTGCAAGATCGACATGCAGGAGGTCGCCAACGCGCTCGACCAGACCCGGCGGGAGGTCGAGACTCGCTACGACCTCAAGGGGACGAAGAACGAGGTCGTGCTGGACAAGACCGAGATCGTCCTCACCTCGCCCGACGAGATGAAGCTCCGGGCGGTGGCCGACATCCTCCAGTCCCGGCTCCACCGCCGGGGCGTGCCGCTCAAGGCCCTGACCTGGGGCAAGGTCGAGGACGCCGCCGGCGGGGCCAAGCGCCAGCGGGTGGCCCTGCAGCAGGGCATCCCGGTGGACAAGGCCCGAGAGATCGTGCGGCTGATCAAGGACACGAAGCTCAAGGTCCAGGCCCAGATCCAGGAGAACCAGGTTCGCGTCACCGGCAAGAGCCGGGACGACCTGCAGAAGGTCATCGCCATGCTGAAGGCCCGCGACCTCGGCATCGCGGTCCAGTTCACCAACTACCGCAGCGTGTAGCGCGGGAGGGCACCGCCGTGGACTGTCCCCGGTGCCGTCATGCCGCCGCCGCCGACGCCGACTTCTGCACGGAGTGCGGGGCGAGGCTGGTGGCGACGTGCGTCGGTTGTGGCACGGCCAACGCGCCGAGCGCCAAGTTCTGCAAGAAGTGCGGCCGACCGGTCGGGGTGACGCCCGGCCGCCCGGTGGAGTACACGCCGCCGCACCTGGTGGAGAAGATCATCGGCACGCGGGAGGCCCTCGAGGGCGAGCGCAAGCACGTGACCGTCCTCTTCGCCGACCTCAAGGGCTCGATGGAGCTGCTGGCCGACCGCGATCCCGAGGACGCTGGCCGGATCCTCGACCCCGTCCTCGACGCGATGATGGCGGCGGTGCACCGCTACGAGGGCACCGTGAATCAGGTCATGGGCGACGGGATCATGGCGCTGTTCGGCGCGCCGCTGGCCCACGAGGACCACGCGGTGCGCGCCTGCTACGCCGCGCTGCACATGCACGACGCCGTCCGCCGCTACGCCGACGGCGCCCGACGCTCGCACGGGGTCGAGGTGCAGATCCGCGTGGGGATCAACTCCGGCGAGGTGGTCGTCCGCTCGATCGGCAGCGACCTCCACATGGACTACACGGCGGTCGGACAGACGACGCACCTGGCCGCGCGCATGGAACAGCTCGCCACCCCCGGGACGACCCGCCTGACCGCGGGGACGCTGGCGCTGGCCGAGGGCTACGTCGAGGTGAAGCCGCTCGGCCCGGTGCCGGTGAAGGGCCTGCCGGCGCCGGTGGAGGTCTACGAGCTGACCGGCGCCGCCCCGGTGCGGACACGGCTCCAGGCGGCGGCGGCGCGCGGGCTCACGCGCTTCGTCGGGCGCGAGGCCGAGCTCGAGCAGCTGCGCCTGGCGGCCGCGCAGGCCCGGCGCGGGCGGGGCCAGATCGTCGCCGTGGTCGGCGAGCCGGGAGTCGGCAAGTCGCGCCTGTTCTACGAGTTCGTTCGATCCCACCACACCCACGGCTGGCTCGTGCTCGAGAGCGCCTCGGTCTCGTACGGCCAGGCGACGGCCTTCCTGCCGCTCGTCGACCTGCTCAAGGGCTACTTCAAGATCGGCGATCGCGACGACATCCGCACGGTCCGCAGCAAGGTGACCGGAACGATGCTGACGCTCCACGAGGCGTTGCAGGAGTCGGTGCCGGCGGTCCTGTGGCTCCTCGAGGCGCTGCCCCCCGACCACGGCTTTCTCGGCTTCGATCCGGCCCAGCGGCGTCAGCGCGCGCTCCAGGCGGTGAAGCGGCTGCTGCTGCGGGAGAGCGGGGTCCAGCCGGTCCTGGTCCTCTTCGAGGACCTCCACTGGATCGACGCCGAGACGCAAGCCTTCCTCGATGGCCTCGTGGATAGCCTGCCCACCGCCCCCATCCTGCTCGCCGTCAACTACCGTCCGGAGTACCAGCACGGGTGGAGCGGAAAGACCTATTACCGACAGTTGCGGATCGATCCCTTGGCGCCCGAGAGCGCCGAGAGCCTGCTGGCGACCCTCGTCGGCGACGACCCGAGCGTGGCTCCGCTGCGGCGGCTGCTGATCGCGCGCACGGACGGCAACCCGCTCTTCCTCGAAGAGAGCGTGCGGGCGCTCGTGGAGACCC
>DATLZL010000378.1:0-2391 GCA_035574035.1 Binatia bacterium
CTATGACCGCCGTCATAGCGGCCGGCCGGCGAGCACCGGTAGGCTCGGGCAGCAGGGAGGATCCAGGCATGACCGATCGGTGCGGCTGCGGAAGTCACGGTCCGAGCGTTCTCGATCCCGGCGCGGCGAAGACCGACCCGACGTCCTGGACGGTGGGCGAGATCGCCCGGCGTCCGGGTGCTCTCGCGGTGCTCGAACGGCTGGGGATCAACCACTGCTGCGGCGCCCACCTCACACTGGCCGAGGCCGCGGCCGCCGCCGGCGTCCGGCCGGCCGAGGTCCTGCGCGCGCTCGACGAGGCCGCGTGGCGGGCGTGATCTCCGCCGGCACTCCCCTCGGACGGCTCCTCGACGAGCACCCGGAGCTGGTCGAGGTCCTGGCCGGCTATCACCCGCATTTCGGGCGGCTCCGCAACCGACTCCTCCGCAAGGTGATGGCCCCTCGGGTCACGGTGGCCGAGGCCGCGCGCATGGCCGGGGTGCCGGCGGAGGACCTCCTGCGGGTGCTGAGCGAGGCCCTGGGCGAGGCGGTGGGAGCCGACGACACGGCCGGGGCTCGCGCCGCCGCCGGAGAAGCCGTCCCCCGACCGACGGCGCTCGCCCGGCTCGGGGAAGCGGACGTCGTGCGCCTGGACGTGCGCGAGGACATCCGGCGCGGGAAGGAGCCGCTCGGACGGATCATGACCGCGGTCAAGGGTCTCGGACCGGGTCAGGTGCTCGTCGTGCGGGCGCCGTTCGAACCCGTGCCGCTCTACGAGGTGCTCGGGCGGCGCGGCCTCGCGCACTGGACCGAGCGCCACGCCGCCGACGACTGGTCGGTATGGTTCTACCGGCCGGACGCGGCCTCGGGCGAGTCGGGCCGGGAGGCGGACGAAGTCAGCGCGCCGGCCGCGGCCGGCTCACCGCCGGGAGCCGGCAGGGCACCGCGCACGGTCAGGATCGACGTCCGCGGACTGGAGCCGCCCATGCCGATGGTCCTCGTGCTCGAGCGGCTCGAGCGGCTGGAGGCGGACGAACAGCTCGAGGTCATCCACGAGCGGCGCCCGCTCTTCCTCTACCCCCTGATCGTCGAGCGCGGCTTCGTGCACGAGACCGACGAGCCCGGGCCGGGCGTCTTGCGCATCCTCATCCGGCGGGCGGCCCAGCGGTGATTCGCCCGGGTGCCGCGCCGTCGCCGACGCTCCCGCTCCGGTTCCTGACGGCGGCGGTGGCCGCGTTCCTGCTGGCCGCGCTGGCCGTGCCCTGGCTGGCCGACGAGCTGGCCGGCCACTACTATCATCCCCGCCTGCTCGCCCTGACCCACACCGTGACGCTCGGCTGGATCACGCTGGCGATCATGG
The DNA here is from genome assembly GCA_035574035.1 of Binatia bacterium. Taxonomy (GTDB): domain Bacteria; phylum Methylomirabilota; class Methylomirabilia; order Rokubacteriales; family CSP1-6; genus DATLZL01. Next base: position 1,340 of record DATLZL010000378.1, read on the forward strand.
GCGCCAGCTACCAGCTGATCCCCGTGGTCCTCGGGCGGCCGCTCTGGAGCGAGCGGCTGGTCCGGTGGCAGTTCGGCCTGCTGGCGGCCGGCCTCGGGGGGATGCTCGGACACTTCTTCGTGGCGCGGTGGTCGGGTCTCGTCTGGGCCGCCTCCCTGGTCGTCCTGGGCGTCCTCATTCACGCGGCGAACGTGGTCCTGAGCGTCCGCGGCCTGCGCGCGTGGACGTTCACCGCTCGCCTGATGGTCCTGGCCCTGGCCGGGCTGCTGCTCACCGGGCTGTTCGGCCTGCTGCTGGGACTCGATCGGGTGGTGAGGTTCCTGCCCGGCGAGTTCTTCCCGACCTTGCACGCGCACTTCCACCTGGCGCTGCTCGGCTGGGTGCTGCCCATGGTGATCGGCGTCGCCGCTCGCGTCTACCCGATGTTCCTGCTGGCCGAGGAGCCCGCCGGCCGGGGTGCGCCCGTGCAGTTCTGGGGCCTCGCGCTGGGCGTGCCGGCCGTGGTTGCCGGTCTGCTCGGGCCGCGCGGCCTTCTCGCCCCCGGGGCGCTCGCGGTGGCCGCGGCGGCCGGGGCTCACCTCCACTGGGTGTTCGGGATGCTCCGCACCCGGCGCCGGCCGCAGCTCGACACGGGCCTCCGGTTCGTCCTGACCGGGGCCGCCTGGCTGGGGCCCTCGGTCGCCCTCGGGCTCGGCTTCGCCTTCGACCTCCTCGGCGGGCCCCGTCTCGGCCTGGCCTACGCCGTGATGGTCCTCGGGGGCTGGGTCTCGCTGACCATCGCCGGCATGATGCTGAAGATCGTCCCGTTCCTCGTGTGGTACTGGGTCTACGCCCCGCGGGCCGGCCGCTCGACCGTCCCGACGCTGGCCCAGCTCTCGTGGCCGACCGGCGAGCGCGCCGCTTACGTCCTGCTCGCGGCCGGCATGCCGGCGCTGGCCGTCGCCGTCGCGGCCGGTCACCCGGGCTGGATCCGCGCCGCCGGGCTGCTGCTCGCCCTCGGGGCGCTCGCCCTGGCCGCCGCGCTGGGACGGGTGCTCGCCCACGCCCGGCCC
>DATLZL010000379.1:0-2248 GCA_035574035.1 Binatia bacterium
GAGCCGGCCCTGGCCCACCTCGAGCAGGGGCTGGCCGCCCTCGGCGACGACGCGGAACACCTCGAGGCCGGCCGCCTCTACCACGAGCGGGCCCGGATCCACTTCCGGCTCGGCGAGCACGAGCCCGCGACCCGGTGGGCCCGCCGGGCCCTCGAGATCGGCGAGCGGCTGGACGCCCCCGACATCGTGGCCGAGGCCTACAACGTCCTCGGCGTGGCGCTGGCCCGGTCCGGCGACGTCGAGGGCGGCGCCGACGTGATCCGGCGCTCGCTCGGGACCGCCCTGGCCCACGAGCTCGGCTCGGTCGCCTGCCGGGCCTACGCGAACCTCGCGGTGATCTACGCGACGCTGGACCCGGAGCAGTCCGAGCGCCTGTGCCGCGAGGGGCTGGCACTGGCCGAGAGGATCGGCGACCGCCTGCAGCAGGCGTGGCTCTTCTGCGTGCTCGCCGGCGGCTACTGCACGGTGGCCGCCGACTACGACGAGGGGCTCAGGGCGGCCGAGGCGGCCGTCGAGCTCGACGAGCGCCTGGGCCAGCACGGCCACCTGCCGATTCCGCTCATCATCCTGGCCCAGATCCACCAGTGCCGGGGGGACGGGGCGCGCAGCGAGCGCCTGTACCGGCGGGCGCTGGAGGTGGCCGAACAGCTCGGCGACCCCCAGCTCCTGGTACCCTGCTACGAGGGGCTGGCGACGCTGGCCATCGAGCGCGACGACCCCGAGGAAGCCGAGCGGTGGCTGGAACGGAGCCGGAACGTGCAGGAGACCAGCGGCTGGACGAGCGAGACGTTCCTCGTCCTGCCCTTCCTCTGCTGAGGACGCGACCGGGAGGTGGACCATGACTGAGACGATGGTCGGACGGCCGGCACCGCCCTTCCGGCTGCCGTCGGCGCAGGGACCGGAGGTCGGCCTCGAGGACTACCGGGGCCGCAACGTCATCCTCCTGTTCGCCAAGGGGATGGCCTGCGGATTCTGCCGGCAGAAGATGAGCCAGCTGGCGCGGGGGCTCCCCCGCTTCCGGGAGCTCCAGACCGAGGTCCTGCAGATCGCGCCGACGCCGCTGGACCGGGGTCGCTTCTACGCCCGGAACTTCCGCCTGCCGTTTCCCTACCTCTGCGACCCCGACTACCGGGCGTACGCCGCCTACGGTCTCGGCCGGCGGACGTTGCCGCCCGCCACCCTGGCCCGCGCCGTCTACGCCAGCTTCACGATGCCGACGCCCGAGAACGACTGGGGCGAGGTCCGGCCGGCGGTCAAGGAGCTCGGCCGCCTGTTCGCCGACGACGACCTCGGCTTCTTCATCGTCGACCGGGACGGCGCCGTCCGCTACGCGCTCGCGGGCTCGTACGCGATCGTCGAGGGAGGCCGGCTCGCCGGGATGCGCCCCATCCCGGCCAACGACGAGATCTTCCGCGAGCTCGAGCGCTGCCAGGCCCGGCCGGCGTAGGAGCCGGGCCGGGTCACGGACGGCCTCGGGCTCCGGAAGCACCGGCTTCCGGAGCCCGGAGCGTCGAGGGCGCCCCGGCCGGCTACGCCTTGGCCAGCGCGGCGACGATGGCCCGGCAGAAGGCCGGCAGGTCGTCCGGCTTCCGGGACGTGATCAGGTTGCCGTCGACGACGACCTCGGCGTCCCGCCAGTCGGCCCCGGCGTTGACCATGTCGTCCTTGATCGAGTGGAACGACGTCGCCCGGCGGCCCTTCAGCACGCCCGCCGAGCAGAGCATCCAGCCCGCGTGGCAGATGGCGGCCACGACCCTGCCCTGCTGCACGGCCTCCCGCACCAGCGCCACCATCGCCGGGTGGCGCCGCATCAGGTCGGGCGCGTAGCCGCCGGGGATGATCACCGCGTCGAACTCCACCGCCCGCACCTGCTCGGCCTGGACGTCCACGTTGACCGGATAGCCGTGCTTGGAGGTGTAGGACCGGGCCCCGTTGGCACCCACCACCTTGACGTCGGCGCCCTCCTCCCGCAGCCGGTAGTAAGGCACCCAGAGTTCCATCTCCTGGTAGAGGTTCTCGGCCAGGATCGCCACGCGCTTGCCGTCGAGTCTCACCGGGTCGTCTCCTCAGGACTTGCGGGAGGTCTGGGCGAAGAACGTTCCCACCAGCGGTCTGAGGTCGCGGCCGCCGCACGTCGGGCACGCCGCCTCGCCGCGGTCGTGCTGGCTGATGGTCATGGGCAGGGTGAACTCCTTCTGGCACTTCTCGCAGAAGTACTCGTAGAGAGGCATGGGTCTTCCTCCTCTCA
>DATLZL010000380.1:0-7501 GCA_035574035.1 Binatia bacterium
CGCACCGCACGTCCCCGCCGCCACCACCAGCGACGGGCGCGGCCCGTCGCCCACGCGCTCGTTCAGGGTGGAGGCGCGCAGCCCGACCGCGGCGATCTCCAGCGCGCCATCGCCGAAGCGGAGGCCCGGACCCCCGGGCCGGGGCCGGAGCCCCAGCTGCCGCGCCAGCGCCCGCACCTCCACGTCGAGCGCGGCCAGCACGAGCACGCCTCTCACGGCGCCGGCCGCGACCCGGTCTCGGCCTTGCGGCGCCGCCACGCCTCGTACGACTTCCCCGCCGCCGTGTCGCGGCCGGTGAACCGGACGGCGACGACCTCGTCGTAGAAGATCGTGCGGGAGCCGCCCTCGGGTTCGAAGAGCTGCAGGTACGGCCGGGCCGCGTGCCGCTCGCGGTTGTAGACGTACCCGACGATCCGGGCGCCGTCCCGGCACTCGAGGGTGACATCACCGCGGTAGTCGAAGGCGAAATCGATCAACTCCTCCAGCGTGGCGTCCACGCCGGCGACGGGGGCCCAGCCTTCCAGCGACCGCGGTTCCGGCATGGCGGTCAGAGCCGGCCGGTGACGGTCGCCAGCACGGCCTCCTTGAAGCCCTTCCAGGACGAGAAGGTGTAGTCCACCGCGGTCGGCTCGTAGCCGCAGTGGACCATGCAGTCCCGGCACCGAGGGTTGCCGCTCCGGCGGCCGTAGTCCTCCCAGCGGGTGGTGCGCATCAGCTCGTCGAACGTGGCCGCGTAGCCGTCCTGCAGCAGGTAGCACGGCCGCTGCCAGCCGAACAGGTTGTAGGTCGGGTTGCCCCAGGGCGTGCACTCGAAGTCGTGCTTGCCCATGAGGAACTGCAGGAAGAGCGGCGACTGGTTGAACCTCCAGCGCCGCCGCGGGTTGGCCAGGATGGCCCGGAACAGCTCGTGGGCGCGCTGCCGGCGCAGGAAGTGCTCCTGGTCGGGGGCCTTGGTGTAGGAGTAGCCGGGCGAGATCATCATCCCCTCGACGCCCAGGTCCATCATCGTGTCGAAGAACTGCCGGATGCGGGCCGGGTCGGCGCCCTCGAAGAGCGTGGTGTTGGTCGTCACCCGGAAGCCGCGGGCGATCGCCGCCCGGATCGCCTCCACCGCGGTGTCCCACACGCCCTCCCGGCAGACGGCCTCGTCGTGCTCCTCGCGCGGGCCGTCCATGTGCACCGAGAACGAGAAGTACTTGGAGGGCTCGAAGACGCCGGCCTCGAGCTTCTCCTTGAGCAGGAGCGCGTTGGTGCAGAGGTAGACGTACTTGCGGCGCCGGACCAGCTCGCGCACCAGCCGGCCGATCTCGGGGTACATCAGCGGCTCGCCGCCGGGGATGGAGACCATCGGCGCCCCGCACTCGTCCACGGCGGCCAGGCACTGCTCGACGCTCAGGTGGCGCTTGAGGACGTGGGCGGGGTACTGGATCTTGCCGCAGCCCGCGCAGGCCAGGTTGCACCGGAACAGCGGCTCCAGCATCAGGACGAGCGGGTAGCGGCGCCGTCCCCGCAGCTTCTGCCGCAGGACGTACGTGGCGACCGTCCACATCTGGGAGACCGGCACGCCCATGGCTCAGTCGGAGGAGGCCTTGACGGCCCCCTCCGAACCCTCCCCCATGACTCCCCGGAGGGGGACGGCGCCCCCCTTCCGATGCCTCCCCCCGACGGCGGCGCCGGCAAAGCCGGCGCTCGAACTCGCAAGGTCACGCGCGCGTCGAACCCCGAGTACGGCGGCGGCGAGGGCGGCGTGGAGGGTGAGGCCGATCGCGAACAGCACCCACTCGCCGATCCACGCCGTGACGGCCAGGTTGAACGCGAGCACGCCGTAGTATAGCCCCACCCCCGGCCCCGGCCGGCCGTCCGGCACGCCGGCCAGCGCCAGGTAGCCGCCGACCCCCAGCGTGCCGACCAGCCACCAGCCGGCGAAGTTGGACAGCGGCACGCCGAAGTACACCCCGCCGTCCGGGTAATAGAAGATGCGCCCGAGGAACCAGCGGTCGCCCCGCACCGCCAGCGGGTCGATCACCACGTCGAGCAGCATCATGAGGAGGCCCGCCGCGACGGCGAGCCGGACCGGCGAGGGCGGCCGCCCGGCCAGGGCCACGCGGGCGAGGCAGAACGAGGCGTAGGCCAGGAACGTGAACGAAACCGAGTCCATGAACGGCACCCCGGCCACGAACAGCTCGCGCCCCGCGGTGTCGCCGGTGTAGTGGTAGAGACCGAACGGGACCCCGATCCGGGTCGACGCGACCTCGCTGACCCAGGCCAGCAGCCAGACCCAGCCGGTGAAGCCCAGGGTGCGGCGCCAGCCGAGGTCGCGGCCGGCGGCCACGAGGAAGACAGCGAGAAAGGCGAAGACGTAGGGGCGCAGCAGCAGCGTGCCGAGCAGCAGCTTCATCGTGTCCCGCGTTGAATCGGCATGTTACCATCTGCCACCGTGACGGGGCTCGTGGAGGCGATCCACCGCGCGCAGGCCCACCTTCTCGCCCGCCAAGCCCCCGACGGTCACTGGGTCGGCGAGCTCGAAGCCGACACCACGATCACCGCCGAGTACCTGCTGCTCGGCCACCTGCTCGACCGGCCGGACCCGGGGCGCGAAGCCAAGATCGTGCGCTACCTGCGCCGCCGGCAGCGTCCCGACGGCGGCTTCGACCTGTTCGAAGGGGGGCCGACCAACCTCTCGGCCACCATCAAGGCGTACTTCGCCATGAAGATGGCCGGCGTCGCCGTCGACGACCCGGCCATGGTCAAGGCCCGGGAGCGGATCCGCGAGATGGGCGGGCCGGTGAAGGCCAACGTCTTCACCAAGATCCTGCTGGCGCTCTTCGGCGAGTACGACTGGAACGGCGTGCCGGCGATGCCGGTGGAGATCATGCTGGCGCCGCGGTCGTTCTTCTTCAACATCTACGAGGTCTCGTACTGGTCCCGCACCGTCATCGTGCCGCTGCTGATCATCATGGACCGCAAGCCGGTCAAGTGGCTGCCGCCCGAGCGCGGCCTGGACGAGCTCTGGCCGGTGGAGCGGGAGCGGGCCAGCCTGCGCTTGCCCCGGGTGCCGGACCCGTTCTCGTGGCGGGGCCTCTTCTGGAAGAACTTTTTCATCGCCGTGGACGACGGCCTCAAGGTCTGGGAGCGCCTCTCGCCCCGGCCGCTGCGCCGGCGGGCGGTGGAGGCGGCCCGGGACTGGCTGGAGGAGCGCCTGCCCCTGCCCGGCGGGCTCGGGGGCATCTACCCGGCGATGGCCAACGCGATCCTGGCCCTGCGCCTGCTCGGCTACCCGGACGATCACCCCCTGGTGCTCGGCCAGCTCAAGGAGATCGAGGCGCTGGCCGTGGAGTCCGAGGACGAGCTGCACCTGCAGCCGTGTCTGTCCCCGGTGTGGGACACGGCGCTGGCCGCCAACGCGCTGGTGGAGAGCGGGCTCCCCCCCGACCATCCGGCGCTGCGCCGCGCCGGGGAATGGCTGCTGGACCGGCAGATCCTCGTCCCCGGCGACTGGCAGGTCAAGCGTCCCTGGGTGCAGCCGGGCGGCTGGGCCTTCCAGTACGCCAACGACTGCTATCCCGACCTCGACGACACGGCGGTGGTGCTCATGGCCCTGGAGAAGATCCAGGGCCTGGACGCCGGCCGGGTGCAGGCGGCGCGGGAGCGCGGGCTCGGGTGGTTCCTCGGCATGCAGGGCCAGGACGGCGGCTGGGCCTCATTCGACGCCGACAACAACCGCCTCTACCTCAACAACATCCCGTTCGCCGACCACGGCGCGCTGCTGGACCCCTCGACCGAGGACCTCACCGGCCGGGGCCTCGAGCTGCTCGGCACCGTGGGCTACAGCCGGGACTTCGAGCCGGCGCGGCGGGCGCTGGCCTTCGTCCGCCGGATGCAGCGGCGCGACGGGCCCTGGTTCGGCCGCTGGGGCGTCAACTACATCTACGGCACGTGGTCGGTGCTGCGCGGGCTCCGGGCCATCGGCGAGGACCTGGAGCAGGAGTACGTGCAGCGCGCCGTCCGGTGGCTCGAGGCGCACCAGAACGCGGACGGCGGCTGGGGGGAAACCTGCGAGTCGTACGACCGGCCGGAGCTGGCCGGCGTCGGCGAGTCCACCCCCTCGCAGACCGCCTGGGCGCTGCTGGCGCTGCTGGCCGCCGGCCGGGCCCGGACCGCGGCCGTGGAGCGCGGGATCCGGCACCTGCTCGCTACCCAGCAAGCCGACGGGGGCTGGGAGGACCGGTTCTGGAACGGCACCGGCTTCCCCCGCGTGTTCATGCTGAAGTACCACCTCTACGCGAAGTACTTCCCCCTGTGGGCGCTCGGGGTCTATCGCCGCGCCCTCGATGCCTGAGCCGCCGGCCCCGCTGCCGCTCCGCCCCTTCGAAGCGACCGGGCGGTGGACGCTCGACCTGCTGGCGGTGCTCGGGCGGTTCGCGACCTTCCTGGCCCAGGCCCTCTACACGCTCGTCACGCCGCCGTTCCGGCTGCGCCCCTTCGTCGAGCGCATCCACTACATCGGCTACCGCTCGCTGCTGATCATCCTGCTCACCGGGGCCTTCACCGGCATGGTGCTGGGCCTGCAGATCTTCTTCACGCTCTCCCGCTTCGGGTCGGAGGCGTTCCTGGGCCCGGCCGTGGCCCTGTCGCTCATCCGCGAGCTAGGCCCGGTGCTCTCGGCGCTGATGGTGACGGGCCGTGCCGGCTCGGCGCTGACCGCCGAGATCGGCATCATGCGCATCACCGAGCAGATCGACGCCCTGACCGTCATGGCCCTCAACCCCTTCCGCTATCTGGTGACCCCCTCGATCCTGGCCGGACTGGTGACCTTTCCCCTCATGACCGCCCTCTTCGACGTGGTCGGCATCTTCGGCGGCTACCTGGTGGGAGTCCAGCTGCTCGGGCTCTCCGAGGGGACCTACTTCGGCGAGATGCAGACCTTCGTGGACCTGCAGGACATCCTGACCGGCTTCTGGAAGTCGGCGGTGTTCGGGGTGGTGGTGACCTGGGTCTGCACCTACAAGGGCTACTACGCCGGCCACGGCGCCGAGGGCGTGGCCCGGGCCACCACCCAGGCCGTCGTCCTGGCCTCGGTACTGATCCTGGTGTGGGACTACTTCATGGGCTCGGTGCTGCCCTGATCAGCGTGCGGGGTCTGGTGAAGAAGTTCGGCGACCAGCCGGTGCTGCGCGGGGTGGATCTCGAGGTTCCCGCCGGGTCGATCATGGTCATCATCGGCCGGAGCGGCGGCGGCAAGTCGGTCTTCCTCAAGCACCTGCTGGGGCTGCTCCGGCCCGACCAGGGCGAGGTGCGCGTGGCCGGGGTGGACGTCGGCCGCCTGTCGGGGCGGGCGCTGGACGCCGTGCGCGCGCGCTACGGGGTGGTGTTCCAGGGCGGCGCCCTGTTCGACTCGCTGACCTGCTTCGAGAACGTCGCCTTCCCGCTGCGCGAGAAGACACGCTTGGCCCGCCGCGAGATCGCTGCCCGGGTGCGGCGGGCGCTGGAGCAGGTCGGCCTGACCGACGTCGAGCGCAAGTACCCGGCCGAGGTCTCGGGGGGCATGCGCAAACGGGTGGCGATCGCCCGGGCCCTGGTCACCGAGCCCGAGATCATCTTCTTCGACGAGCCCACCACCGGGCTCGACCCGATCCTGGTCAACACCATCCACCGGCTGATCCTGGACCTGCACCGGCGCTACCGCTTCACCGCCGTCATGGTCAGCCACGAGATCCCGGAGATCTTCACGCTGGCCGACACGGTGGCGATGCTTCACGACGGCCGCATCGTCGAGGTGGGCTCGCCGGCGGCCATCCAGGCATCGGCCAACCCGGTGGTGCAGCGCTTCATCCGGGGCGAGCCCGAGGCGTAAGGCGACGCGAGGGAGGGAGTCGATGGAGCGGTCACGGGTGCACATCGCGGTCGGCGTGTTCGTCCTGCTCGGAATCTTGGCTTTGGCCTACCTTTCGATTAAACTCGGCCGCGTTGCCTTCTTCACCGGCGGGGGCTACACGGTCGTGGCCGACTTTCCGTCGGTCGGCGGTCTGAAGGTCGGGGCGACGGTCGAGATCGCCGGTGTCGAGGTGGGGCGGGTGGAGTCGATCGGCCTGGCCGATTACCAGGCCCGGGTGGTCCTCCGGCTGAACTCCGGCGTCCAGATCCAGGAGGACGCCATCGCGTCCATCAAGACCCGGGGGCTCATCGGCGAGAAGTTCATCCGGATCAGCCCGGGGGCCTCCGACCAGCTGGTCAAGCCCGGCGGGCGCATCCGCGAGGTGGAGGCTCCGGTGGACCTGGAGGAGCTCATCTCGAAGTACGTGTTCGGCAAGGTCTAGCAGGGAGGGAGAGCCGGCATGGACGTGCGGCGGTTTCGCGTGGTGGTGGCGGCCCTGGCCGTGCTCGGCGCCGTCCTCGAGCCCCCGGCCCCGGCCGAGGCCGGGACGCCGACCGAGCAGCTGCGGAGCCAGATCGACCGGGTGGTGAAGGTCCTGGACGACCCCGAGCTGAAGAAGGAGGGCCGGGCGCTCGAGCGCCGCCGGGCCGTCCGGAAGATCGCCGACGAGATCTTCGACTTCGGTGAGACGGCCAAGCGCTCGCTGGCGCGCCACTGGCAGGCCCGGACCCCGGCCGAGCGCGAGGAGTTCGTGGCCCTGTTCGCCGACCTGCTGGAGCGCTCCTACATTGGCAAGATCGAGCTCTTCAACGGCGAGAAGATCAGCTACCTGGGCGAGCAGGTCGAGGGCGACCAGGCGGTGGTCCGCACCAAGGTCATCACCCGGCAGGGGACGGAGATCCCGGTCGATTACCGGATGCTGCGGCGGGGCGACCGCTGGCTCGTCTACGACGTGGTGATCGAGGGCGTGAGCCTGGTGGCCAACTACCGCACGCAGTTCAACAAGATCATCCAGACCTCCTCGTACCAGGAGCTTGTCAAGAAGATGAAGACCAAGCAGGAGGAGTTCCTGGAGCAGGAGAAGCAGGCCCCGCCGGGACGGCGCACCACCTCGTGACGGCCGGCGACCTCACCGCCCCGTTCGAGCGCGCCGGGTTCGACTTCTTCGCCGGCGTGCCCTGCTCGCTGATCGAGGACCTGCTGGCGGCGCTGGAGCGCCATCCCCGCCTGCCCTGGATCGCCGCCGCCCGGGAGGACCTGGCCGTGGGCCTGGCGGCCGGGGCATGGCTCGGCGGTCGCACGCCGGCCGTGCTCATGCAGAACTCGGGCCTGGGCACGAGCCTCAACGCGCTGGCCTCGCTGTCGCTGCTCTACGGCTTGCCCGCGCTCCTGCTGGTGACCTGGCGTGGTCACGACGGCCGCGACGCCCCCGAGCACCGGCTGACCGGCGCCATCACCCCGCACCTGCTCGAGGCCCTGGAGGTGCCGTACCGCACGCTGGCCCCCGGCTCGCTCGACGCGGACCTCGGCTGGGCGCGGCGGTGCATGGAGGAGCGGCGGCGGCCGGCGGCGCTGCTGGTTCCGCCGGGCGCGCTGGGCGTCCACGCCGGCCGGCCGGCGGCGGCC
>DATLZL010000381.1:0-3939 GCA_035574035.1 Binatia bacterium
CGGTCGGGGCGCAGCCCCACCGCCGAGGCCACCAGCCGGCGCAGGCGCTCCAGCTCGGCGTCCGGCCGCGGCACACGCCGGCCGTCGACCATCGGGACGTCGAGCAGGACGGCCACGGTCAAACGCTCGATCGCGCCTGGAAGGACCACCACCCGCTCGACGGTGCGTCCCACCTCGAACGTCGTCTGCTCCTGCTCGCGCTGGGTGCGAGTGGTGGCAGTGCTGGGCGCCGGCGGCTGAGCTGGCGACTCGCTGGTGGCCAGCGCGGTGGGCTGGACGGAGGAGCCCTGGGTCAGTTCGGTGGTGCGCTGCCGGCTGCGCGGCGTGGGGTCGGCGAACCGCTCTTGCGTGCGCTCCACGCGGGCCGGGTTCAGGGCCGCGCTGACCCGAACGGCGGCGCCGCCGGCGCCGACGATCGGGGTCAGCAGGCTCTCTACCCGACGCTCGAGTTCCTGTTCCAGGGCCCGCCGGGCCTCGGCCAGCGCCGGGCCGCCCGCTTCGGCGCGACCGTCGCCGGCGACCAACAGGCGCCCGGCGGCGTCGATGACGGTGACGCGGTCGGCGGTAAGCCCCTCCACAGCCGCGCTGACCAGGTGCACGACGGCCCGCACCTCGTCGCCGGCCAGGCGGGCCCCTGGCCGGAGCCTCAGCACGATCGACGCCGACGGGGCCCGCTGGTCCCGCTCGAACAGCCGGGGCTCGGGCAGGGCCAGATGCACCCGGGCCCCCTCGACGGCGCGCAGCTGTCCGATGGTGCGGGCGAGCTCACCCTCCAGGGCCCGCCGGAACGCCAGGCGCTGGGTGAAGTCCGTCAGGCCGAGCTGGGTCCGGTCGAAAAGCTCGAAGCCGACGGTGCCGCCGCTCGGCAGCCCCTGGCCGGCCAGGCGCAGCCGGAGTTCGTGAACCTGGCCGGCCGCCACCAGCACCCGCCCGCCCTCGCCCACGCGATAGCGAACGCCGTCGCGGTCCAGGACGCGCCGGACCGCTTCCAGATCCTCGGGGGCGAGGTTCGAGAACAGGACCTGCTCGTCGCCGCGGCCGAGCGTGCTCCAGGCCAGGACCGCGGCCAGCAGCAGCGCGGCGCCGAGGCCGAGTCCGAGCCGGGCGCCGCGCGGCAGGTTCTGCCAGCGGGCCAGCGCGGGCCCGAGGGCCAGGGGCAGGACGAGCGTGCCGGCCACCGGGCTCACACCTGCAAACGCTCGAGTGTCTGGTACGCCTCGAGCGCACGCTGGCGCACGGCCAGGAGGAGCTCGAAAGCCAGGGCCGCCCGCTGGGCGGTGAGGGCGACGAGCGCGATGTCGGCGGTGTCCCCGGTGGCGTAGGCGACGGAGGCCTCGGCGGCAGCGCGTTGTGCCCCCTCGACGTCCCGCACCAGCCCGGCCAGCAGATCCCCGAAGCTGCCGGTGGCGCCGTCGGGGGCGGCCGGCCGCGGTCGGGGCTCGAGCGAGGGCGGCGCCGGGGAGTGGACGCCGTCGACGATCATCGGGCCAGCTCCAGGGCCCGCAGAGCCATAGCCTTGGCGGCGCCCAGCGCGGTCACGTTGGCCTCGTAGGCGCGCGTGGCCTGCAGCAGGTCGACCATCTCGGTGATGGGGTTGACGTTGGGCATGGCCAGGTAGCCGTCGGCGCGTGCGTCGGGATGGGCCGGATTCCAGACCAGGCGCACGCCGGGCAGCACCGCCACCCCGGCGACCCGAACGCCGCGCGGCGAGTCCAACCCGGGGATCAGCTGCTCGAAGGGCGGTTGTTCCGGGGTGAGGATGGCCACCCGGCGCCGATAGGGACCGCCCGGGCCGCGCGTGCTTTCAGCGTTGGCGAGGTTGCCGGCGATCAAATCGAGACGCGCCCGCTGGGCCGCCAGGCCCGAAGCGCTGATTCGGAAGGCGTCCATATGGCTCGGTCTCCGTCACGCCCGCTCGCGGATCGCGGCGCGGAGCTGGTTGATCCGGCCGGCGAGCAGGCTCACCAGGGTGTGCTGGTAGATCGTGGTCGCGGCCAGCCGTGCCATCTGCCGGTCGAGGTCCACCGTGTTGCCGTCCGGCCGCGCCACGGGGTCGGGGCTGTCGATGAGCCGCAGCCGGAGCGGGGCCATCCCGCCGTCGGTCACCGGCACCGCCCTCACCCGGCCGGCCAGGTCCAGAGCGTCCTCGAATGTGAGGTCGCGCGCCCGCACGCCGGGCGTGTCGGCGTTGGCCAGGTTGTCGGCGATCAGGCGCTGCCGCAAGGCGGCGTACCGGAGGCCGGCCGCCAGCAGGTGGCTGACGGGGTCGGTCAACATAGGCGAGCCCGCCGCTGGGCGCCCTCGGCCGGCGGTCGCGGGCACCCGGGGTGGTCCAGCGGGATGGACTGGCGGAGCACGGGGCTATCTTGTCGGCCAACGGGTCGGCAGCAGCCCCGGAATCGGGGATCAGGGCGTTGCGGTCCGGTGAGCTTCCGAGGTGCGGCGCTGGAGCGCCGCCACCAGGATGCTGATCCGGCGGTTGCGGGCGTCCAGGGGGTCGGCCGGAGTGAACAGGTCCTGGTCGGCGTGGCCGACCACCTGACGGATCTGACCCGTGCGCAGGCCACCGGTCTCCAGGAGGCGCCGGGCCGCGTTGGCCCGATCTACCGACAGCTCCCAGTTCGTGTAGCCGGCGCCCCGGTTGGCGTACTGCCGGGCGTCGGTGTGCCCCTCGACCCGCACGGGGTTGGGCAGACGCTGGATCACGCGCGCGATGAGGGCGAGGACGCGGGCGGTGGCCGGCCGCACGTCGGCCGAGCCGATGTCGAAGAACAGGCGGCCGTCGCGCTCGACGAGCTGGATCCGGAGCCCCTCGTCGGTGATGTCGATCAGGACCTGGTCCTTGATCTCGGACCAGAGGGGATCGGTCTCGAGCAGCTGCAGCAGCTCGTCGGCGGCTTGCCGGAGGGCGGCGAAGTCGTCGGGCTCGCTCTCGACGGTGGCGGGCGGCGGGGACTCCGGCAGGACGGTGGACCCGTGGCCGCTCGTGGTCAGCACATGGGCGGCCCGGAAGTAACCGGCGATGGCCTGCCGCACCGGTTCGCTCTGGGAGGCGGCCCAGAGGACGATGAAGAGGGCCATCATCGTGGTCATGAAGTCCGAGTAGGCCACCTTCCAGCTCCCGCCGTGGTGGCCGCCGTGGCGGACGACGCGGCGGACGATGAGCGGGGTCCCTTGGGCCGGCTTGTCGCGGCGTCGTGCCATGGCTCAGGGCCGCGGCAGCAGCTCGCGCAGCGCCGCCTCGGTCGTTTCGGCCGAGGGCCGCTCGTCCTCGGGGATCACCCGTCGGGCGAACTCCACCGCCATCGCCGGCGGCAGCCCCTTGGCGAACGCGATCAGGGCGCCCTTGATGCAGGCGAGTTGGATCAGGTCGTGCTCGACCAGGTGTTCGAGCAGGCCGGCCAGCGGGTGGACCAGGCCGTAGGCCAGAAACACCCCGAAGAAGGTCCCGACGAGCGCCACCGCCACGTGGTGACCGATCTCGGCGGTCGTCCCGTCCAGGGCCTGCATGGCGATGACGACGCCGAGGACGGCGGCCACGATGCCCAGGCCGGGGAGGGTGTCGGCCAGGCGGCCCAGAACCAGGGCCGGCTTGCGAGCGTGCTCGGCGTGGGTCTCGATCTCCCGATCCATCAGCATCTCGAGGTCGAGCGGCGAGGCGCCGCCGTCCATGATCATGCGGAACGAGTCGCGCAGGAACCGGAGGGCCGAGTCATGGTAGAGGATCGCCGGCGCCCGTTGGAACAGGTCGGACTCCTCGGGCCGGTCGAGGTCACGCTCGAGGGCGATGGCGCCGTGCTTCTTGGCGTTGATGAACAGCTCGTAGAGCAGCCGGAGCAACTGCAGGTAGTCGTCCCGAGCGGCGCGAGGCGCCCAGCGCGCGCCGGAGGTCGCGCAGCAGCCGGAGGACCAGCGATCCCGGCGTCGAGATGATCAGGC
>DATLZL010000382.1:0-6397 GCA_035574035.1 Binatia bacterium
TGGCGGGCCTGGACGTGGTCGGCCTGCTCCGGGCCGACGCGCTCGGCCTGCGGCCGGCCGAGATCCACCCCGAGATCGAGCCCGCCGACTGGGCGGCCTGGGTGGAGCGCGAGCCCCCGTCCGCAATCTTCGTCCGCCACACGGTGGGGCTGGTGGACCCGATCACGCGCGACGACCTCGGGCCCCAGCTCGGCCCGGCCGACGGGCTGCCGGTCACGCTCGAGGAGTACGTCGCCCGCCACGGCCTGACCCACTTCAAGCTGAAGCTTGGCGGACAGGTGGAGGCCGACCTGGAGCGGCTCCACCGCATCGCCGCCGTGCTCGACCGCGCCCTGCCCGGGCCCTACGTCGTCACGCTCGACGGCAACGAGCAGTACCGGGCGCTCGAGGAGTTCCAGCGGCTCCTCGACCGGCTGTGGGAGTCACCGGCGCTCCGGCGCCTGGCCGGCTCGATTCACTTCATCGAGCAGCCGCTCGAGCGCGCGGTGGCGCTCGACCCGGCCGCCACCGCCGGCCTGGCCGCCCTCGGCCGGCTGGCCCCGTTCCTGATCGACGAGAGCGACGACGACCTCGACGCCTTTCCGCGGGCGGTGGCCCTGGGCTACCGAGGCGTCAGCAGCAAGAACTGCAAGGGCATCGTCAAGGCATTCGTGAACCGGACGCTGGTGGAGGCGCTGAACCGCCGCGGGCGGGCCGGCGGCGGGCTCTTCATGAGCGCCGAGGACCTGACCAACGTGCCGGTCGTCCCGCTCCAGCAGGATCTGGCCACCGTGCGGGCGCTCGGCCTCGAGCACGTCGAGCGCAACGGCCACCACTACGTGCGAGGGCTGGCCCACTGCTCGGCCGCCGAGCGCCGCGCCGCTCTGCGCCACCATCCCGACCTCTACGAGGGCGACGAGGCCGACGCCCGCCTGGCCGTGCGCGCCGGCCGCCTGGCCCTGGGCTCGCTGGCCGCCCCCGGCTACGGTCTGGCCTTCGACCCCGACCTCGCCTCGATGACCCCGCTCGAGGCGTGGAAGCCGGACCGCAGTCCAGCGTGACCGCCTGACTTATCACCCGCCTGACTTATAATTCGTTCGCCGGTCCGGGACCGGAAGCCACCGCAGGAGGACTCCATGGGCACGCCCCTCAGCCGCCGGACGTTCCTCGCCGCCACCGCCGCCACCCTCACCGCCGCCGGGCCGCGGCCCCTCCGCGCCCAGCCGAAGACGGTGAAGATCGGGGCCGTGCACCCGGTGACGGGGGCCCTGGCCGAGATCGGCCAGGCCTGCCGGCTCGGCGCCCAGATGGCGGTCGACGCCGTCAACGCGGCCGGCGGCATCAAGTCGCTGGGCGGGGCGCGGCTGGAGCTCGTCCTGGGCGACACCGAGAACAAGCCGGACGTGGCCCGGGCCGAGGCCGAGCGGGTCATCGCCGCCGGCGCCCAGATCCTCACCGGGGCCTTCCACTCCGGGCAGACGGCGGCCATGATCCCGGTCGCCCAGCAGAAGCGGGTGCCGTTCCTCATCGACATCTCGGCCGCCGACCCGCTGACCGCCAACGTGGCCGAGTCGGTCCGCAAGGGCGAGCAGAAGGTCCAGTACGTCTACCGGAACTTCCCCACCACGCGGATGTTCGGGCAGCGGGCCGTGCAGTACATGACCGAGCTGTTCAAGGACGCCGGCGTGCAGCCCAAGCGCGTGGTGCTGATCTACACCAACGACCTCTTCGGCCAGACGCAGGCCCGGCAATTCCAGGCCGCGGTGAGGGAGAAGAACCCCGGCTTCGAGATCGTGGAGGCCATCCCGTTCCCGGAGAACGCGACCGACCTCTCGACCGAGGTGAGCCGGCTCAAGGCGCTGCGGCCCGACATCGTGGCCCCGGTCACGCGGGCCACCACCGCCATCCTGCTGCTCCAGGAGCTGCACAAGCAGCGGGTGGACTACCTGGGCGTCATCAGCCCCGGCACGCCGGGCCTCTACGAGGCGGGCCAGATCGCCCAGCTCAAGGAGCTGATCGAGCACGTCATGGACTGCGTGCCGTGGCCCAACTTCAAGAACCCGCGCACGCGGCAGATGGCCGAGGAGTACGCGCGCCGCTCGGGCGGCAAGACCTTCGACACCAACTCCGGGTACTCCTACGAGGCCATCCTGATCATCGCCGACGTGCTGGAGCGCGCGCGGTCCACCGACCCCGAGGCGGTGGTGGACGCCATCCGCAAGACGAACCTCAAGGACCCGCTCATGGTGGCGGCGGGCCCGATCATGTTCAACGAGATCGGCGACAATCCCAACGCCTCGACCGCCATGATCCAGATCCTGGGCCAGAAGCCGGTCGTGGTCTGGCCCCGGGAGGCGGCCGAGCAGAAGTACGTGTTCCCGAGGCCCAAGCGCTGATCGACCCCACGCTGGTCGGGCAGGGGCTGCTGAACGGGGTCCTGTTCGGCGGCGTCTATAGCCTGATGGCGGTGGGGCTCACGCTGATCTTCGGCGTCATGCGCGTGGTGAACTTCGCGCATGGCGACATGATGGTCTGGGGCATGTACCTGGCGTGGCTGCTGGCCACCCGGCTGGGCCTCGACCCCTACGTCGGCTTCGTCGTCTGCGCCGCCGCCCTGTTCCTGCTCGGCCTGGCCGTGCAGCGGGGCCTGGTGGAGCCGATCCTGGACGCCCCCCACGAGATGCAGATCCTCCTCATGCTCGGGGTCGCGCTCGTGCTCGAGAACGCCGCCCTGCTGATCTTCGGCCCCGAGCCCCAGCGCGTGCGCTCGCCGCTGACGCTCTCCACGCTCTGGCTCGGCCCCCTGTTCGTGGACGTGGCCCGCCTGGTGACCTTCGCGGTGGCGGTGGTCCTGGCCGCCGCGCTCTCGCTCTTCCTCTTCCGCACCGACCTGGGCCGGGCCATCCGGGCCGCCGCCGACAACACCTACGGGGCGCTGGTGATCGGCGTGGACGTGCGCCGGGTCTACATGGTGGCCTTCGGGATCGGGGCCGCCTGCGTGGGGGCGGCCGGGGCGCTGACGGCGCCGTTCCTGCCCTTCCAGCCCTCCTTCGGCCTGAGCGCCTCCGTCACCTCGTTCAACATCGTCATCATCGGCGGCATGGGCAGCCTGCTGGGCGCCTTCGTGGGCGGGCTCCTGGTGTCGGTGGCCGAGTCGCTGGGGGCAGTGTTCCTGTCCTCGTCGCTCAAGGAACTGGTCTCCTTCTCCCTGCTCATCGCCATCCTGCTGCTGCGGCCGGCCGGGCTGTTCGGCCGGCGGCCATGACCGCGCTCGTCCTGGCCGCCCTCGGCGTGCTCCTCGTCCTGCCGGCCGTGCTGCCCTCCTATGCGCTGACCGTGTTCACCTTCACCTTCTTCTACGCGTATCTGGGCCAGGCCTGGAACCTGCTCGGCGGCTACGCCGGCCAGCTCTCGGTGGGCCACGCCGCCTTCGTCGGCATCGGCGCCTACACCTCGGCCATGCTGGCCCGGGAAGCGGGGCTCACGCCCTGGCTCGGCATGTTCGTGGGCGGGGCGCTGGCGGCGGTGCTGGGGGCCGTGATCGGCTACCTCGGGTTCCGCTTCGGACTGCGCGGGTTCTACTTCGTGCTGCTGACGGTGGCCTTCGCCGAGGTCTGTCGCATCGCCGCGCTCAACACCGAGGCGATCGGCGGCGCGCTCGGGCTCTACATCACGTTCACCGGCAACCCGCGACAGTTCCAGTTCCAGGACCCGCGCGCGTACTACTACATCGCGCTGGGGCTCGTCCTGGCCGCCACCGCGGTGACCGCGCTCGTCGAGCGGCGGCGCTTCGGCATCTACCTGACGGCCATCCGCGAGGACGAGGGAGCGGCCGAGGCGGCCGGGGTGCCGACCTTCCGCTACAAGATGCTGGCGATGGTCGCCTCCTCGTTCCTGGCCGGCCTGGGGGGCACCTTCTACGCCTTCTACCTCTTCTCGCTCCAGCCCAACACCGTGTTCGGCATCCCGCTCTCGGTGGAGATCGTGATCCGGCCCATCGTGGGCGGGGCCGGCACGCTCCTGGGGCCGATCGTGGGCTCGTTCATCCTGAGCCCGCTGGCCGAGCTCTCCCGGTACGCCTTCGCCGCCGGCGGCTGGAGCGGGGCTCACCTGATCGTCTACGGCGTGCTGCTGGTGGTGGTCGTGCTGTTCTTCCCCCAGGGTGCCGTGCCCTGGCTGCGCCGGCTCCTGGGCCGGGCCCAACCGTGAGCCGGCGGCTCCGGGTGACCGGCGCCCCGACCCGAGCGCCGCGGGCGGGGGCGTGCGCCGGCGACCGGCCGTGAGCCCCCTGCTGGAGGTCGAGGGGCTCGCCAAGCGCTTCGGCGGCCTGCAGGCGGTCCGGGACCTCTCGTTCCGGGTGGACGAGGGCGAGATCGTCGCGCTGATCGGCCCCAACGGGGCCGGCAAGACGACCGTGTTCGGCCTGCTCTCGGGGTTCCTGCGGCCCGACGGCGGGGAGGTCCGCTTCCGCGGCCGCTCGATCGTCGGCCTGCCGCCGCACCGGATCAACGCGCTGGGGCTGGCCCGCACCTTCCAGATCGTGCGGCCGTTCCCGCGCCTGACCGTCCTGCGCAACGTGACCGTCGGGGCGCTGGCCCGCCATCCCGACCCCGCCGAGGCCGAGCGCCGCGCCGCCGCCATCCTGGAGGAGGTGGGGCTGGCCGCCAAGCGCGACCAGCCGGCGGCGGGACTGACCCTGGCCGAGCGCAAGCGCCTGGAGCTGGCCCGGGCGCTGGCCACCGAGCCGGCGCTGCTGCTCCTGGACGAGGTCATGGCCGGGCTCACCGCCACCGAGACCGAGCGCATCGTGGCGCTGGTGCGCGACATCCACGCCCGCGGCGTCAGCATCCTGCTCATCGAGCACGTCATGCGGGCGGTCATGTCGCTGTCGGGGCGGATCATCGTGCTCAACTATGGCGAGCGGATCGCCGAGGGGCGGCCGGAGGAGGTGGCCGCCGACCCGCGGGTGATCCAGGCCTACCTGGGCGAGGCGGACGAACATGGCCCGGCTGCGGATTGAAGGCCTGGAGGTGGCCTACGGCGACATGGTCGCCGTCCGGGATGTCTCGCTCACGGTGGAGCCGGGCGAGCTGGTGGCGCTCATCGGCGCCAACGGCAGCGGCAAGACGACCACGCTCCGCGCCGTCTCGGGGCTGCTGCGTCCCCGCCGGGGTCGCATCGAGCTCGACGGCCGCCGCATCGACGGCCTGAGCCCGGCGGCCATCGTGGCGCGGGGCATCGCCCACGTGCCGGAGGGGCGCCAGCTCTTCCCGAGCATGACCGTCGAGGAGAACCTCCTGCTCGGCGCGCGGACGCGGGCCGCACGCTCGGACCGGGCCCGCACGCTGGCCCAGGTGTTCGAGCTGTTCCCCCGCCTGGCCGAGCGCCGTCGGCAGGTGGCCGGCTCGCTCTCGGGGGGCGAGCAGCAGATGTGCGCCATCGGCCGGGCGCTCATGGCCCGGCCGAGCCTGCTGATGCTCGACGAGCCCTCGCTCGGCCTGGCGCCTGTCGTGGTCGGGACGATCTTTGATAATCTGAGGCGCATCAACCGCGACGGCACCACGGTGCTGCTGGTTGAGCAGAACGTCCTACGCGCGCTCCGGCTGTCCCACCGGGCGTACGTGCTCGAGAACGGGACGATTGCGCTCGAGGGCCCGCGGGAGCGCCTGCTGGCCGACGAGGGAATCAAGAGGGCCTACCTTGGCCGCTGAGGGCGGGGTCGTGGTCGGAATCGTGGTCGTGCTCGGGGCGGCGATCGTCGGCCTCGGCGTCGCGGCGTGGCGCCTGCGCCGGCAGGTCCGCGCGCTCGAGAGTCGGCTCGGGGAGGCGCAGGCGCAGCTGGGCCGCCTGCAGCGCCTGGCCTCGCTGGGCGAGATGGCTTCGTCGTTCGCCCACGCCTTCAACGACGTGCTGACCCCGATCATCGGCCGCACGCAGCTCCTGGCCCAGCGCCTGACCGACCCGCAGGCTCGGGAGTGGCTCGGGACCATCGAGCGGGCGGCGCTGAGCGGCGCCCAGA
Organism: Binatia bacterium; assembly: GCA_035574035.1. Lineage (GTDB taxonomy): Bacteria > Methylomirabilota > Methylomirabilia > Rokubacteriales > CSP1-6 > DATLZL01. The sequence goes on from DATLZL010000382.1 coordinate 5,999, forward strand.
CGGTCCGGCGGATCCAGGAGTTTATGCGCCAGCGCCGCCAGGAGCCTTTGGAGCCGGTGGACCTCGACGCGGTCGTCCGGCAGGCCGTGGCCGCGCTCGATGCCCGGGCCGCCGGCGTGGACATGCAGCTGGGCCCGGTGCCGGCCATTCCCGGCGACGCGCGCGGGCTGCGGGAGGCCATCGGCCATCTGCTCGACAATGCCCTGCAGGCCACGGCGGACGGCCGGGTGACGGTCAGCACTGCCCTGGAGGACGGCCAGGCCGTGGTCCGCGTGCGCGACAGCGGACCGGGCATGGCGCCGGAGGTCCAGGCCCGGATCTTCGAGCCGTTCTTCACCACCCGGCCCGGGGCGACCGGTCTCGGTCTCTGCCTGGCCCAGGGCATCGTGGCCCGCCACG
>DATLZL010000383.1:0-5272 GCA_035574035.1 Binatia bacterium
CGGTCGGGCCCTCCCGCCTCTCGGGCTGCAGGGCGCGGAGCACCTCGTCCAGAGCGACCCGCGCCCGGTCCAGGGACGAGCCGGTGCCCGCCTCACGGAGCGCGGTCACCTTGGCCTTGATGGCGTCCTTGTAGCCGGGTAGGTCGTTCAGCAGGGTCGTCACCTGGCCGGCGACGACCCAGCCCGCCGCCCCGAGGACCGCGCACAGCAGGAGGACGACCAGCAGCGCCGAGGAGACCCGGCCGAGCCCCCACCGCCTCAGCAGCCCGACCGCCGGGCTCAGCACGAACGCCAGCAGGGCGGCGAGGGCGAGTGGAAGCAGGACGGTCTGGAGCCAGTAGAGCGCCGCCACGGTGAGCAGGGCCGCGGCGGCGACGATCAGCGGACCAAGCGCCGGCACAGCGAGGTCCGAGTGCAAGTCGGCTGCCAGGGGCGGCGGACGGTAAATTTTTCGCCACCGGTCGGCTGGCTTTCAGGGCTTTCGCGGGGCGGGAGGCGGGTCTATACTCCCTGCACCGGAGAACGACCCGCGAAGGAAGGCCTGTGGCGATACGAGCCGAGCTCTCGACGACCAATCACCATCGCGTCAGCGGCCTCGTCGACGTCCTGGATCGCGTGCTGGACAAGGGGCTCTCCATCGCCGGGGACATCAAGATCTCCCTGGCCGAGGTCGAGCTGCTGACGATCCGCATCCGGCTCATCGTCTGCTCCATCGACAAGGCCCAGGAGATCGGGCTGGACTGGTGGAAGTACGACCGCCACCTGTCGCCGGGCAACCAGGTGGTGGCCGACGAGCTCCGCGAGCAGGTCCGGGTGCTCGAGCGCAAGGTGGCGCTGCTGAGCGAAGGCCGGGCGCTGCCCGGCGTGCGGCGGCGGAGCCGGACTCGACCCCGTCCCGGCCACAGCGGCTCCTCGTGAGCGCCAGGAGGACGATCGATGCCCGTTGAACGGACCGCCGGTGGAACCAGCCTCATCGATGTTCTCGATCGCGTCCTGGACAAGGGCATCGTCATCGACGCCTGGGTCCGGGTCTCGCTGGTCGGCATCGACCTCATCACGGTGGAGGCGCGCGTCGTGGTGGCCTCGATCGACACCTACCTCAAGTACTCGGAGGCCGTGGGCCAGGTGGCGCCCGCCTCGCGGCCGGCCGTGGACGGCCGCACACCGGAGGCCCTGCTCGAGGAGAACGCCGCGCTGCGGGCGCAGCTGGCGGCCACCCAGTTGCCGCGGGACGGTCGGCGGCGGCGAGCGGCGCGGGTCTAGCGCTTGAGCCGTCCGGTCGCGCTGCGCCTGCCGATCGGGGCCGCCGGCGGCAGCGTCACCGAGGCCCGCCTCGCGCTGGCCGAGTTCCTGATCGGCTGCGATTCGCTCGCGGAATGCGCCCAGTGGTCGCTCGACTGGCTGGCCGAGCACGCCGGGCTGCGCCGCGGCCTCTTCTTCGTCGTCGACCGCGACCGGTCGCGGCTGACGGCGGCCGCCTCCTACGGCGGCGTGCCCGGATCCCTGAGCAGGCTCAGCGTGGACCTCGGACAGACCGAGCACGCCCTGGTCGCCGCCCTCCAGCGACGCACGCCGACGGAGGTGTCGCCGGCCACGCTCGGCGGCCGCCTGCGCCGCTCGCCGCTCAGCGGCCAGGCGCCCTTCCTGGCCTGGCCGCTGCGGGCGCCGGCGGGCCAGGAGTCGCCGGGGCTGCTCCTGGTGAATCCCGTCACGCCGGAGGTCAGCCGGGAGGCCGGCTGGCTGGCCGAGATCCTGGGACCCAAGATCGCGCGCCAGCTGACGTTGCAGGCGCTGGACGCGACGCGCCGGCGGCTGGAGAGCGAGCTGGCGCTGGTGCAGGCGATGATCAACACCGTCCCCGATCCGATCCTGCTCACCGACGTCGAGGGCCGGCTGGTCATGGCCAACGCGCGGGCCGAGGCGCTCTTCGTCGCCACCGAGCAGGACAGCGAGGGCCGGCGGCGGGCCATCGCCCTGAACAACATGCTCTTCTCGGCCGCGCTGACCGGCCGCGTGTTCCAGGGCGCCGAGGCGCTGCGGCGGGAGCTGCTGCTGGTCGACCCGAGCGATGGCTCGGACCTGATCTTCGAGCTGATCAGCACCGTCACCCACGGCCCCGGCGGCGACCTGGTCATCGTCGCCGTCCTGCGCAACGTGATGGACCTGCGGAACGCGGTGGAGGAGATCGAGGAGAACTACCGCCGGCTGGGGGCCGTCGAGGCCGACGTCCGGGCCGAGCGCGACCGCCTGGACCTCGTCATCGACTCCGTCGCCGACCCCATCCTGGTCACCGATCCCAACGGCGCCATCGTGCTCATGAACGTCCCGGCCGAGCGCCTGTTCACCGTCCCGCCCGACGCGCCGGGCGAGGTCCAGGTCCGCGTGCAGGCCAACGACGCTCACTTCTCATCGTTCCTGGCCAACGTGCTGACGTTCACCGGCGACCGCAGCAGCCGCCACGTCGGCCGCATCGGCCTGGTGGAGCCGGTCAGCGGGCGGCCGCTGCCGGTGGAGGCCGTGGCGGGCAAGGTCCTCTCCCAGCAGGGTGCGCTGATCGGTATCGTCACCATCCTGCACGACCAGACCGAGGCGCTGGAGCGCGAGCGGCTCTACGCCGAGCTCAAGCAAGCCTCCGAGCTCCTCGAGGAGCGGGTGCGGCAGGCCACCGCCGAGCTGGTGCGCCAGAACGAGCTGCTGCGCCGCCAGGCCCTGCAGCTGGAGCAGGCCTCGGCGCTCAAGTCGCAGTTCCTGGCCAACATGTCGCACGAGTTCCGGACCCCGCTGAACGCGATCCTGGGCTACACGAGCATGCTGCTGCAGGGCGTGGCCGGCGAGCTGCCCCCGGCCGCCCGCCGCCACCTCGGCCGGGTGGATTCCTCGGCCCGCCACCTGCTGGCCCTGATCAACGATATCCTGGACATCTCCCGCATTGAGGCCGGCAAGATGCCGGTCCACGTCGCGAAGTTCCCGGTGGCCGACCTGGTCACGGAGCTGCTGGCCGAGGTGGAGCCGCTGGTCGCGCGCACCAGCCTCACCCTGCATCGGCAGGTCGCCCCCGACCTGCCGCCCATGGAATCCGACCGGGCCAAGGTGAAGCAGATCGTCCTGAACCTGCTGACCAACGCCGTGAAGTTCACCCCCCAGGGCTCGGTGACGATCCGGGTCACCTACGACGACGAGACGGACCGCATCCGCCTCGCCGTCAGCGACACCGGCATCGGGATCTCACCCGAGGACCAACAGCGCATCTTCGACGACTTCACGCAGGCCGACGCCTCGCCCACCCGGGCCTACGGCGGCGCCGGCCTCGGGCTGAGCATCTCCCGGCGGCTGGCCGCCATGCTGGGCGGGGAGATCACGCTCGAGAGCGCGCCGGGCCGGGGCTCGACCTTCACCCTGAGCCTGCCCCGGGTGCTGGCGCGATGAGCCCGCGCTCCCGCGGCCGGACCGACGCCGCCTCGCCCCCGACCGGCGCCCGCAGCGCCGAGCCCCTGGTCCTGCTGGTGGACGACTATGCCGACAACCGCGAGATGTACGCCCTGTACCTGACGCACATCGGCTTCCGGGTGGCCGAGGCCGCCAACGGCGAGGAGGCGCTGGCCAAGGCCTTCGAGCACCGACCCGACGTGATCGTCATGGACCTGTCGCTGCCGGTGATGGACGGATGGGAGGCGACGCGGCGCCTCAAGCGGGACCAGCGCACGCGCGCGATCCCCGTCATCGCCCTCACCAGCCACGCCCTGGAAGGGTTCTCGCAGGGCGCCCGGGAGGCCGGCTGCGACGCCTTCGTCACCAAGCCGTGCCTGCCGGAGCAGCTGGCGGCCGAGATCCGCAAGATGCTGAGCACGCACCCCACGCCGGCCTCCCGCCGCTCGTAACGACCAGGGGGACGCATGCCGAAGCCCACGCGCAAGGAGACGGCGAGACCGAGGAAGAGCGCCCGCCCCGAGCCGGCCGCGCGCCGGCGGGCGGCCCCCGGGCCCGGCAACGGCGCCGCCGCCGAGACGCTCGGCAAGTACGTGTACTGCGTGATCCGCGCCAGCGAGCCGCTCCGGTTCGGGGCGATCGGCATCGGCTCCCGACCGGCCGAGGTCCACACGGTCAACTACAAGGACATCGCGGCGGTGGTGTCGGACGCCCCGCTCGAGGTCTACGACCCCACCCGGGAGAACGTGCTGGCCCACGAGCGCGTGAACGAGGCGGTGATGCGCTCGCAGACCGTGATCCCGATGTCGTTCGGTACCGTCTTCAAAACCCGGGAGGACATCGTGGCCCTGCTCAAGGGCGCCTACGAGGCGTTCCGCGACGTGCTGGACAAGATGGAGGACAAGGTCGAGTTCGGGCTCAAGGTCCTCTGGGACCGCGACGTGATGATCCGGGAGATCGAGCGGCAGGACGAGGACGTGCGGCGCCTCAAGAGCGAGATCGCCACCCAGAAGGGCTCCACGTACTTCGCCCGCATCCAGTACGGTCGCCTGGTCGACGCCGCCCTCACCGCCCTGAGCGAGCGCTACGTCTCGGAGATCCTGGCCGAGCTCCGGGCGGTGAGCGTCGCCACACGTACCAACCGCCCGATCGGCGACAGGATGATCCTGAACGCGGCGTTCCTGGTGGCCCGCGACCAGGAAGCGACCTTCGATCAGACGGTCCGCCGGCTGGGGGCCCGCTACGACCAGCTCACGTTCCGCTACACCGGCCCCTGGCCGCCCTACAACTTCGTGAACATCCGCCTCAAGCTCGAGCGGGCCCGGGACGGCGCGTGATCCTGCTCGACACCCTGCTCTGGGGCGGGCTCCGGTTCGTGCTCCGGCGCATTGCGGAGGCGGTCGACGCGGAGCTCGACGACGAGGATCGCCTGCGCGAGGCGCTGCTGGCCGCCCGGATGCGGCTCGAACTCGGCGAGATCACCGAGGCGGACTTCTCCGCCCTGGAGCGCGAGCTGCTGGCCCGACTGCGCGCCCGCCGCGCGGCCGGGGCGGCGCCCGGCGGGCCCGGGGTGCGGGTCACCGGCGTGGAGGCGCGCACCTGGGACGAGGACTAACCACCGGGTACCGCTTCGTCGGCGGCAAGGGGGGCGTGGGCAAGACGACCTGGGCGGCCGCCACGGCGGTGGCCGAGGCCGAGCGGGGCCGGAGCGTGCTGCTGGTGTCGCTGGATCCGGCGCACTCGCTGGCCGACGTCTTCGCCGTCGACGCGCCGGGACGTCGAGCGCCGGGGGCCCCGGGCCGGCCCGCCAGCCGCCCGGGGCGGCGGGTGCCCACGCGGCGGGGTC
>DATLZL010000384.1:0-12204 GCA_035574035.1 Binatia bacterium
AGTACATCGACACCGCCGAGCCGGTCGGCTCGCGGGCCCTGGCACGCCGGCACTTCCCCCACCTCTCCGCCGCCACGCTCCGCAACGTGATGGCGGACCTCGAGGAGATGGGCTACCTGGCCCAGCCCCACGCCAGCGCCGGCCGGGTGCCGACCGACAAGGCGTACCGGTTCTACGTCGATTCCTTCCCGAGGCCCTCGGCGGCGCCGAGGCGCGGCGCCGAGGGCCCGTCGCCGCGGTCGTCGGGGATCGACGCTCTCATGGAGCAGACGTCCTCCCGGCTCTCCGAGGCGACGCGGATGACGGGCCTCCTGCTGGCGCCGCCGCTCAAGCGGACCCGCATCGCCCGGGTCGAGCTGATCCCGCTGGAGGAGGACCGGGTGCTGGCCGTGCTGGTCACGGACTCGGGCTGGGTGACGGCGCGGGCGCTGACCCTCGACCCGCCGCTGGCGGCCGACCAGGTGCGGAAGATCGGACGCGAGCTGACGCGCCGGTTCGGCGGCCGCACGGTGGCCGAGATTCTCGAGATGGAGACCGCGCCGGCCGATCCGCTGGACGAGCTGCACACGCGGGCGCGGGCCATCACCGAGCAGATCGTGGCCGTGCTCCGCGGTCGCACGCTCTACATCAGCGGCGCCATCAACATGCTCGATCACCCCGAGTTCTGGGACATCGAGACCACCCGCGAGCTGCTGCGGACCTTCGAGCACAAGGAGCGGCTGGCCGACCTCATGGCCAGCCTGGCCGACGAGGAAGGGGTGCGCGTCACCATCGGCGAGGAGAACCCCTTCGCCGAGATGCGCGAGTGCACGCTGATCACGTCGACCTACCTGTACCGGGACCAGATCCTGGGCATCCTGGGCGTGGTGGGCCCGCGCCGGCTGCCGTACCCCGAGGTGATCGACGTCGTGAACGAGACCGCCCGCCAGGTCACCGACGCCCTGTCCCGGGTCCGCCAGGATCTCTACCTGCCCTCGTAGCGACGCGGCCGCTCGCGGCCGGTTGCTATAATTTTTCGCGATGGACGAGCGGACCCGTACGGACGAATCGCGGAGCACGCCGGACAGCCCCCCGAGCACCGAGCCCCAGCCGGAGACCGGACCGGTCGCCGCCGCCGAGGGGCCGGCGACCGAGACGGCAGCCGGCGAGGTCGAGGCGTTGCGGCGCCAGCTCGAGGAGAAGCAGGACCGACTCCTCCGGGCGCTGGCCGAGATGGACAACATGCGCCGGCGCGTGGCCCGCGAGCGCGAGGACTACGTCCGTTACGCCACCGAGGCGCTGCTGCGCGACCTCATTCCCGTGCTGGACAACCTCGACCGGGCGCTGGAGGCGGCGCGCTCGACCAGCGACGCCGGCAAGGTCGTGGAGGGCGTGGAGCTGATCCGCCGCGAGCTGTTGCGCGTGCTGGAGCGGGCCGGTCTCACGCGCTACTCGGCGGTGGGCCAGCCGTTCGACCCCGCCCGGCACGAGGCCACCGCCCGGGTCGTGAGCCCCGACCGGGAGCCCCAGACGGTTGTGGCCGAGGTCGTGCCCGGGTACCTCCTGCACGACCGCGTGCTCCGCCCGGCCCAGGTGGCCGTCGCCGTCGCGCCGGACGAGGACGCGGCCTGACCTTGCCGCGCGACTACTACGAGGTCTTGGGCGTCCCGCGGTCGGCCACCGAATCGGACATCAAGAAGGCCTACCGCCAGCTGGCGATGAAGTTCCACCCCGACCGCAACCCCGGCGACCGCCACGCCGAGGAGCGCTTCAAGGAAGTCAACGAGGCCTACGCCGTCCTCTCCGACCCCGAGCGCCGCGCGCAGTACGACCGCTTCGGCGCCGTCGGCGTCCCCGGCGGCGGCTTCACCGACACCGGGTTCGGCTCGCTCTTCGAGGACATCTTCGAGAGCTTCTTCGCCGGGAGCGGACCCCGCGGGCGCCGCAGCCGCGCCACCCGCGGCGAGGACCTCCAGTACGAGCTGAAGATCACGCTGGAAGAGGCGGCCCGGGGGATGACGGCCGAGATCGAGGCCCCCCGCCTGGACCGCTGCCAGACCTGCGGTGGCAGCGGCGTGGAGCCGGGCAGCCGGCTGGCGACGTGCGAGATGTGCCACGGGCGCGGCGAGGTCCGGCTGACCCAGGGGTTCCTCACCGTGGCGCGCACCTGCCCGCGCTGCCACGGCCAGGGCCAGGTGAACCGCAACCCCTGTCAAGCCTGCCACGGCGAGGGCCGCGTGCGCGTCGACCGGCGCCTGTCGATCAAGATCCCGCCCGGCATCGAGGACGGCATGCAGATCCGCCTGAGCGGCGAGGGCTCGGCCGGGCCGGGCGGCGGGCCGCCCGGCGACCTCTACGTGGTCGTCCGCGTGCGGGAACACGAGCTGTTCACGCGCAAGGGCGCCGACCTCTACTGCGACCTGCCGGTGACCTTCCCCCAGCTGGCCCTGGGAGCGGAGATCACGGTGCCGGTGCTGAACGGTACCGCCACCCTGCGCATCCCGCCCGGGACCCAGCCGATGACCATCCTGCGCCTCAAGGGCAAGGGGATGCCCCACCTGCACGAGCGCGGCGCCGGTGACGCGTGCTACCGGCTGGTGCTGGAGGTGCCGCAGAAGCTGACCGCCCGACAGCGCGAGGCGCTGGAGGCCTTCGAGGCGGCCTCGCGCGGCCACGGCACACCGCGGTTGTCGGCGTTCCTGGAGCGGATGAAGAAGCTGATCGAGTGACGGCGGGAGCCGCGTACTGGGAGGTGGCGCTGCCGGCCGGCGCCGAGGCCGCCGAAGTCCTCGCCAACTTCCTCTGGGAGCAAGGGGCGCTCGGCGTGGTGGAGGAGGAATCGGCCGGGGACCGGGCTGTCCTGCGCGCCTTCTTCGCGCCCGACCGGGACGCGATGGACCTGGCCGGGCGCCTCGACCGATACACCGCGTCGCTGGCGGCGCTGGGCCTCGCGGCCGGACCGCTGTCCGTGCGCCCGCTCACCGATCCCGGCTGGCACGAGGCCTGGCGCCGGCACTTCCGTCCGTTGCCGGTCGGGCGGCGCCTGCTCGTCGTGCCGCCGTGGGAGCCGGCCGCCGCCGACGGGCGCCTGCCGCTGGTCATCGAGCCCGGCCGGGCCTTCGGCACCGGCCACCACGCGAGCACCGCCGGGTGCCTGGTTCGGCTGGAAGCGGTCCTGCAGCGGTGGACCCCGGACCGGATGCTCGACCTCGGCGCCGGCTCCGGCATCCTGGCGATCGCAGCCGCGCGCCTGGGCGTATCGCGCGTGATCGCGGTCGACGAGGACCCGGACGCGGTCGCCGCCATCCAGGCCAACGCCGCCCGCAACGCCGTCGGCGACCGCGTCGTGGCCCGCCAGGGCGACGTGGCGACGCTGCCGCTGGCGGCGGCACCGCTGGTCGCAGCCAACCTGCTGGGCGCCGCCCACCGGCGACTGGCGGCGGTCTACCGGCGGGTGGTCGAGCCCGGAGGGCGGCTGATCCTCGGCGGCCTCCTCGCCGGGGAAGCCGCCGGCGTGGCCGGCGCGCTGGCGGTCGAGGGCTTCTCGCCGGCGGCCTCGGTCAGTCGCGAGGGCTGGGTCACGCTCGATTTGGCCCGGGCCCGCACCGGCGATCCTGGCCCTCGCTGACGATGCGCCGGTTCACGCTGGCGCCCGACCGCATCCACGGCGACCGCGTGACGTTCGACCCCGAGGAGAGCCGGCACATGACCCGCGTGCTCCGGCTCGGCCCCGGCGACGTCGTGGTCGCCGGCGACGGCGCGGGCCGCGACTACACGGTCCGGCTGGAGAGCCTGGGCGACACGGCCGCCGGGACGATCGTCGGCGTGTCGGCCAATCAGGCGGAGTCGCCGCTCGCCGTCACGCTCGTTCAGGGCGTTCCCAAGGGCGACCGGATGGAGGCGATCGTGCAGGCCCTCACTCAGCTCGGCGTCCGTCGCGTGGCGCCCGCGCTCACCGAGCGCGTGGTCGTGCGCCTGGAGCCGGGCCGGTGGCGCGAGCGCGCTCGCCGCTGGCAGCGCGTGGCGCGGGAGGCGGCCAAGCAGTGCGGCCGGGCCGTCGTTCCCGAGGTGGAGCCTCCGGCGCCCCTGACCGACCGTCTCGGGCTGGCGGACACGGTGGAGCTGGCGCTCTGCCTCTGGGAAGGCCGGGCCCGGCCGCTGGGTGAGGTCCTCGACGCCGCGGCGGCCGGCGAGCCGCCGCGCTCGATCGCGGTGCTGGTCGGTCCGGAGGGCGGCCTGGCGCGGACCGAAGTCGAGGCCGCCGAGGAGCGCGGCTGGCAGGTCGTCGGCCTGGGCCCCCGCATCCTGCGCACGGAGACGGCCGGGCCCGTCATCGCCGCCGTGCTCCAGTTCCGCTTCGGTGACCTCGCCGGGCGTGGCGGTGTCTGAGAGCGCCGGCTTCGAGTACTTCGAGGTCGAGGCCGACATCGGCGTGCGCGCCTGGGGCCCGACGCTCGCCGAGGCACTGGCCCAGGCGGCCCTCGGCGCGCTGGCGCTGGTGATCCGGCCCGACGAGGTCGAGGCCCGCGAGTGGCGCGAGGTCCGGGCCCAGGGCGATTCCCCGGAGGCGCTCGTCGTGGCCTGGATCAACGAATGCCTGTACGTGCACGAGATCGAGGGGTTCGCCGTGGCGCGGGTCGAGGTGGAGACCTTGACCGGCGACCTCGCTCACGGCCGGCTGTTCGGCGAGCCGATCGACCTGGCCCGCCACCGCCCCGGCACGGTGGTCAAGGCGGCCACGATGCACCAGGTCTCGGTTCGGACAGCCGATCGGGTCGAGATCCGGGTCGTCCTCGACGTCTGAACACTGCTGCAAAAAAGAGACATTCGGTCTCCGGGCCGTGTCCTGGGCACCACACCGGCCCTGCCCGGACCTGCCCGTCAAGCTACATATCAGACGGTATTTCAATGGCTTAGCCATCCTGGCGCAGCGTGGCACCTGCGTTGCTGCCCCTACGCCCGGCCATGCACCAGCGGACGATCCGGAGGCCGGTGAGCCTGGAGGGCGTCGGCCTGCACTCCGGCAAGCCCACACGGATCACCCTCCGACCCGCCCCGCCCAACCGCGGGATCGTCTTCAGGGTGGCCGGCCTCGAGGAGTCCATACCGGCCAGCCCGGAAAGCGTCGTCGACTCCCACTACGCCACGACCGTGGGGCGCGACGGGACGCGCGTCCAGACGGTGGAACACCTGCTGGCCGCCGCGGCGGGGCTCGGCATCGACAACCTGGTGGTGGAGGTCGAAGGACCCGAGATCCCCGCCGCCGACGGCAGCGCCAAGCCGTTCGTCGCCTTGCTCACGGCGGCCGGTCGGGTCGAGCAGTCGGCGGCGCGCCGCCCTATCGCGGTCCCCTACCCGATCCGGGTCGGCACCGGGGCGCGGTGGATCCAGATCGTGCCCGCCGACACGTTCCGGGTGAGCTACACGCTCGACAACGATCACCCGGCCATCGGCACCCAGGCCCTCACCTGCGCGCCGACCGAGCGCATGTTCGTGGAGGAGTTCGCGCCCGCGCGCACCTATGGCTTCCTCAAGGACCTGGGCGTCATGAGAAAGAAGGGCCTGGCTCGCGGGGCCTCGCTCGAGAACGCCATCGGTATCGGCAAGCGCGGCGTGCTGAACGGTCTCCGGTACCGCGACGAGTTCGTCCGTCACAAGATCCTCGACCTGATCGGGGACCTGGCCCTGCTGGGTCGGCCGCTCGCCGGTCACGTCATCGCCCGGAACGCCGGCCACGCCCTGAACCTCGAGCTCGTCCTGGCCCTGCAGCGCGCCCTCGGCCTCGAGCGCCGGCGGGCGCCGGCCGCGGTGCCGGCGCTGGTGCCGGCCCCCGAGCGGCCGGGCGGCCTCGTCCCAGCCCCAGCGCCGGTCTAATCACCGCCGGGGGGGCCGCCGCCCTCTCCCTTCCGCCGAGTGCCGGCCCGGCCGGCGCTCGGACCGCCTCCGGCTGACTGCTCCCGAGGGCAGGCCGGCCGGCGTCCCCGGCCGATGTAGAATGGCTCGTCGCGCCGTCTATGCGTGGTTGGCTCAGCCTGCTGGTGGTCGTCCTCGCCGTCGCGCTCCCGGCCGGCGCCCCGGCCCAGGCCGAGCTCCGGATCGGCGACCTGGGAGTGTTCCTGAACGACCACGAGGTGACCGTCAACGTGACCGCCCTGGGCGCCGTGCCGGCCTCGTTCCTGGAGAGCGTGCAGAGCGGGATCCCGGCCCACCTCCGCTTCACCGTGCAGCTCTGGCAGTTCAACCGGATGTGGCCCGACCGGCTGCTGGTCACCCGCGTGGTGGAGCGCAGCCTCACCTACAACGCCGTGACGCGCGAGTACAAGGTGAGCTTCCTGCGCGGCGAGACGCGGCCCATCTATGCCACCCGCGACCTCCGGGACGCCGTGCGGGTGCTGGCCGAGGCCCGCGGCATCAAGCTCACGCCGGCCGCCTCGCTGGACCAGGACGACGTCATCTACGTGCGCGTCCACGCCGAGGCCGCGCTCAACGGCGACAACAGCTTCGTGACCCGCATGGCGGGGACGGCCGAGCAGACCAGCGTTCAGTCGGAGTACCGCACCATCCGGCGGATCCAGTGAGCTGATGCCGCTCCTGGGCGAGCCGCGCCGGCACCGCAACGTCCTGATCATCACCGGCCTGCTGGGGCTGGCGGTGGCGGCCGCCGCGCTCAGCTTCGAGATGCGGGTGCCCCAGCTGCCGCTGGCCTCCAACATCATCGTCTTCGCGCTGTTCAACCTGAACCTGATCGTCCTCCTGCTGCTGGTGGTCCTGTTGGGCCGCAACCTGGTCAAGCTGTGGCTCGAGCGCCGGCAGAAGCTGATCGGCTCCCGGTTCAAGACCAAGCTGGTCCTGGCCTTTCTCCTGCTGTCGCTGGCGCCGGCGCTGCTCATCTTCCTGATCGCCTCGAACTTCATCAACAAGTCCATCGAGGGGTGGTTCAAGCCTCAGGTCGAGCGCCCGCTCGAGCAGGCGCTGGCGGTGGCCCAGACCTACTACCAGAACCTGCAGACCACGGCGATGCGGCACGCCCTGCAGATCGCCCGGGTCATCGACCGCGACGGGCTCATGGACGAGGCGCGACGGGAGGCCCTGGCCGCCTGGCTGGTCGAGCAGCAGGAGCAGCTCGGGCTCAGCGCGCTGACGGTGTTCGGCGCCGGCGGCCAGGAACTGGTCCACGTCAAGGACCCCGCCCTGGGCCACCTGCCCACCCGCGACGTCAACGAGACCCAGCTGCGCTCGGCCCTGGCCGGGCAGGTGGTGACCACCGTCCGCGAGCTGCCGTCCGGGGACCTCATCGAGGCCATCGTCCCCGTCCTCACCCGCGGCCCCGAACGCCGCGTGGTCGGGGCGGTCGTGGTCGGCACCCACGTGGTCGAGCGGCTGGAGGCCAAGGTGCGCGGCATCGAGCAGTCGTTCCAGGAGTACAAGCAGCTCAAGCTGGTGAAGAACCCGGTCAAGGGCATCTACATCCTGCTCTTCATGCTGATGACCCTGATCGTGGTCTTCTCGTTCGTCTGGTTCGGCTTCTCGCTGGCCCGGGGCATCACCGACCCCATCGCCGAGCTGGCCGAGGGGACGCGCGAGGTGGCGGCCGGCAACCTGGCCTACAAGGTCCAGGCCCGCGCCGACGACGAGATCGGCGTGCTGGTGGAGTCCTTCAACCGGATGACCGACGACCTGTCGGAGTCCAAGCGCCGCCTGGAGGAGGCCTACCTCGACCTGCAGGACAAGCACACCGAGCTGGAGGACCGGCGGCGCTACATCGAGACCGTGCTGGAGGCGATCACGACCGGTGTCATCTCCATCGATCCCCAGGGCCGGCTGACCACCGTGAACCGGGCGGCGGCGGCGATGTTCGGCCTCAACGAGCGCGCCACCGAGGGCCGGCCGGTGGAGGAGGTGTTCGGGACCCCGGACCTGCGGGATATCCTGCTCCTGGTCCAGCGCATCCAGCGGTCGCGCCCGGACACCGTGGAGCAGGCCCTGCAGCTCCGGCGCAACGGGGTGCGCCTCTCCCTGCTCGCTTCCGGCACCGCGCTCCGGGGTCCCGAGGGCGAGTACGCCGGGGCGGTGATCGTGTTCGACGACCTGACCGAGCTGCTGAAGGCGCAGCGTCTGGCCGCGTGGCGGGAGGTCGCCCAGCGGATCGCCCACGAGATCAAGAACCCGCTGACGCCGATCCAGCTCTCCGCCCAGCGCCTGCGCCGCCGCCTGGCCCGCACCGCCGGGGCCGAGGAGCAGCGGTTGCTGGCCGAGTGCACGGAGACGATCATCCAGGAGGTGGACGGCCTGCGCCGCCTGGTGGACGAGTTCTCGCGCTTCGCCCGCATGCCGGCACCGGTGCCGCGCCCGACCGACGTCCGCCCGCTGGTGGAGGCGGTGGCCGCCCTCTACCGCGAGTCGCACCCGGGCCTGGTGCTGACGACGCGGTTCGCCTCCGACCTCCCGCTGCTGGAGGTGGACCCGGACCAGTTCCGGCGGGCGGTCATGAACCTGGTGGACAACGCGGTGGAGGCCGTGGGCGGCACGGGGCAGGTCACGGTGGAGGTCGCGCCGGGCCCGGACGCCGGACGGGTGTGCGTGGTCGTGAGCGACACCGGGCCGGGCATCCGGCCGGAGGACCGCGAACGCCTGTTCCAGCCCTACTTCTCCACCAAGGTCGGCGGCATGGGCCTGGGGCTGGCCATCGTGCACGAGATCGTCACCGAGCACGGCGGGAGCATCCGCGTGGAAGACAACGTCCCCCGGGGGTGCCGGGTGGTGATGGAGCTGCTGGCGACGCGCACTCCGGCGGCAGTGGCGACGTGATGGCCGGTGAGCGCATTTTGCGGGCGGCAGCCCGTCCCCGCTGGAGCGGCGGGCCGGAGCGTCCTCATGGCCGGTGAGCGCATTTTGATCGTCGACGACGAGCCGGCCATCCAGTCGACCCTGCGCGGCGTCCTCGAGGACGAGGGCTACCGGGTGACGGCGGTCGGTACCGGGGACGACGCGCTCACCCTGGTCGCCGACGAGATGCCCGACCTGGTGTTCCTGGACATCTGGATGCCCGGGCGGGATGGGCTGGAGACGCTGGCCGAGATCAAGCGCCTGCGTCCGGAAGCGACCGTGGTGATGATCTCGGGCCACGGCACGATCGAGACGGCCGTCAAGGCCACCCGCCTGGGCGCCTACGACTTCATCGAGAAGCCGCTGTCGCTGGAGAAGACGCTGCTCACGGTGGCCCGGGCGCTCGAGCACGCCCGGCTCGAGCGCGAGAACGCGGCGCTGCGCGAGCGGCTGGCCCAGCGCTCGGAGATCATCGGCGACAGCCCCGCCATCCGCGCCCTGCGCGAGCAGATCGCCACCGCCGCCCCCAGCAACGGCCGGGTCCTGATCTACGGCGAGAACGGCAGCGGCAAGGAGCTCGTGGCCCGCGCCATCCACGCCCGGAGCGCGCGCCGCGACCACCCGTTCGTGGAGGTGAACTGCGCGGCCATCCCCGAGGAGCTCATCGAATCCGAGCTGTTCGGCCACGAGAAGGGCGCATTCACCGGCGCCCTGACGCGGCGGCGGGGCCGGTTCGAGCTGGCCGACCGCGGCACGCTCTTCCTCGACGAGATCGGCGACATGAGCCTCAAGACCCAGGCCAAGGTCCTGCGCGCCCTCGAAGAGCAGGCGTTCGAGCGCGTCGGCGGCCGGGAGACCATCAAGGTGGACGTGCGGGTCATCGCCGCCTCCAACCGGCGGGTGGAGACGCTCATCGCCGAGGGTCGCTTCCGCGAGGACCTTTTCTACCGGCTCAACGTCATCCCCATCGAGGTGCCGCCACTGCGCGAGCGGCGAGAGGACATACCGTTGCTGGTGGACCACTTCATCCGCGTCTTCTGCGCCGAGAACGGCAAGCGGATCAAGGCCCTGTCCGGAGAGGCGCTGGCCTACTTCCTGGCCTACGACTGGCCGGGCAACGTGCGGGAGCTGCGCAACGTCGTGGAGCGCCTGGTGATCATGACGCCGCGGGACGTCATCGGGGCGGAGGACCTGCCGCTGCCGCTGCGCCCGCGCGACGCGGCTCCGGCCGAGGCGCGGGAGCGCTCGCTGCGCGAGGCGCGGGACAACTTCGAGCGGGCCTACATCCTGGCCGAGCTGCGGGCCAACGACTGGAACATGACCCGGACCGCCGAGCGCCTGGGCATCGAGCGCAGCCACCTCTACCGCAAGCTCAAGGCCTACAACATCACGCCGCCCAAGTAAGCCGCCGGAGCCTCACCGCCGGCGGGGCGCCGGCCGCACCTGCTCGAACGTGCACTGTTGGGGCGCCTTGTCCGGCCGCCAGCGCAGGAACGTGGTCCCGTGCCGGAAGCGGTCGCCGCCCCAGTGATCGTACCGGACCTCGCAGACCAGCCGGGGCTCCACCGGCTCCCACTCGCCGGTCCGTCCGGTCGTCCAGCGGCTGGGCCCGCCCGGCGCCCGCCCGGTGAAGCCGCCCCGGCCCATCAGCGGTCGAAGCCGTTCCAGCACCTGGGCCCGCTCGGCGGCCCGGAACGACGAGGTGAAGCCGACGTGGTGCAGGAGCCCGTCGTCGTCGTAGAACCCGAGCAGCAGGGAGCCGAGGGTGCGTTCGCGCGAGGCCCACCGGAAGCCGCCGACCACGCAGTCGGCCGTGCGCAGGCGCTTGACCTTTTGCATGGCCGTGCGCTCCCCCGCGGCATAGGGAGCGTCCAGGCGCTTGGCGATGACGCCGTCCAGGCCGAGATCCCCCGGATCGCGCAGCCAGCCGGCGGCGACGGCCCGGTCGGTCGTGGCCGGCGAGAGCCGGATCGCACCGCCCTCTCCGAGCCGGCGGCCGGCGAACGCCTCGAGCCGGCGCCGGCGACCGACGAGCGGCTCGGCGACCAGGGACCGGCCGTCCTCGTCGACCAGCAGGTCGAACACCAGGACGACCGCCGGCGTCTCGGCGGCCAGCCGCCGCACCCGGCTCGGGGCGGGGTGAATCCGCTGGAGGAGCGTGTCGAAGTCGAACCGGCCCTCGACCGGAACCGCGAGCTCCCCGTCGAGGACGAACCGCGGGGCGGGCAGGGCCCGCACGGCGTCCACCACGTCGGGGAAGTAGCGCGTGAGCGGCTGGCCGGCCTTGGACTGCAGCGCCACGGTGTCGCCGTCGCGAAAGGCCAGGCAACGGAAGCCGTCCCACTTGGGCTCGTACAGCCAGCCGTCCCCCGACGGCAGCGTCTCCACCGGCCGCGCCTCCATCGGAGGGTAGGGCGGCACGATCGGCAGCGCGAGCGGCGGCCAGGCGACAGGCGCCCGATTGCTGTCCGCCCGGGTGCGCCCCCTCATGCCAGACGGGCGAAATCGAAGCGCCCGGGTCGCTCGGGCAGCATCGGCGCCCAGAGATCCCCCACCGCGGCCACCCGCTGGCGGACGTTGTCGATCCGGAAGTCCTCGATGGCGACCCCGCGCTCGAGCTCCTCCCACGTCACCGGCGTCGAGACGCAGGCCCGCGGGTGCGGCCGGACGGAGTAGACCGAGGCCAGCGTGCGTCCCCAGGCGTTCTGGTTGTAGTCGAGCAGCACGCGCTCCCGCGGACGGCGCGCCACCCGGTACTCGGCCGTCATCAGCGCGGGACGGCGGCGGGCGAGGTCGAGGGCGATCGTCTTGGCGACGGTCCACACCTCCTTCTGCGTCGGTCCGCGCAGGATGGGCACGTAGACGTGCAGGCCCTTGGAGCCGGTCGTCTTCACGTAGTTCGGCATGCCGAGGGAGCCCAGGGCCTCGTGGAGCACGAGCGCCGCCTCCACCACTCCCGAGAACGGCGTCCCACCAGGGTCCAGGTCGAAGTGCAGGTAGTCGGGGCGGTCCACGTCGTCGCAGCGTGCGTACCACTCGTTGAGGTCGATGCAGCCCAGGTTGACGAGCCAGAGCAGCGAGGGCCGGTCCTGCACCATGGGGAAGCCGATCACGTTGCCCGAGCCGTGGGTGATCTCGCAGATCTCGATCCACGGGGGCCGCGGGGTCGGCGCCCGCTTCATGAAGAAGCCCTGGCCGGCGGCGCCGTCCGGGTACCGGCGCATGACCATCGCGCGGTCCCGCACGTGGGGCAGCAGCACCGGCGCCATGTCGGCGTAGTACTGGAGCAGGTCGCCCTTGGTCAGCCCGAGCGCCGGCCAGAAGACCTTGCGCAGGTTGGTCAGCCGCACGGCCCGCCCGTCGACCTCCAGCACGACCTGGTCGCGGTCGCGCGGGATC
>DATLZL010000385.1:0-2516 GCA_035574035.1 Binatia bacterium
CGACCGCTACCTGGTGGCCACCGCCGATCCCATCACGTTCGCGACCGCCGAGGCGGCCTGGTATGCGGTGCAGGTCAACGCGAACGACATCGCGGTGCGCGGGGCCCGGCCCCGCTGGTTCCTGGCCACGGTGCTGCTCCCCGAGCGGCAGACCACGGAGGACTCGGTGGCGGCGCTCTTCGAGGCCCTGGCCGAGGCCTGCGGAGAACTGGAGGTGAGCCTGGTCGGCGGGCACACCGAGGTGACCCACGGGCTCGACCGCCCGATCATCGCCGGGACCATGCTGGGCGAGGTGGCGCGCGACCGCCTGGTGACGACGGCCGGCGCCCGGGTCGGCGACGCGGTCGTGATGACCAAGGGCATCCCCATCGAAGGGGCCGCCCTCCTCGCGCGCGAGCGCGAGAAGGAGCTGCTCGAGCGCGGCGTGCCGGAGGCCGTGGTCCGCCGGGCCCGGCAGTTCCTGCGCCGGCCGGGCCTGTCGGTGCTCCCCGAGGCCGAGATCGCGTGTGACCTGGCCCGGGTCCACGCGATGCACGATCCCACCGAGGGCGGGCTCGCCACCGCCCTGTGGGAGCTGGCGGACGCGGCCGGGGTCGGTCTCCGCATCGACCGCGAGCGGATCATCACGCTGCCCGAGGGGGCGCGGCTCTGCGCCGCCCTCGGCCTCGACCCCCTCGGCACCCTGGCGTCCGGCTGCCTGGTGATGACGCTGGCTCCTGCCGACGCCGGCCGCGTCATCCACGCGCTGGCGCGGGAAGCGATCGACGGTCACTACATCGGCCAGGTCGTTCCCCGCGAGCAGGGCGTGGTGCTGGTCGAGGGCCGCCGGGAGCGGCCGCTGCCCGTGTTCCCTCAGGACGAGATCACCCGGCTCTTCGACGGAGGTTGACCCGTGCCCGACCTCGGCTACTCGTTCCGTCCCCTCGCCCTGGGCCGCGAGGCGCTGGTGGCCTCCGCCCACCCCCTGGCCACGCTGGCCGGTCTCGACGTGCTCCGGAGCGGCGGCCGCGTGGCCGACGCCGCGGTGGCGGTCAACGCCGTGCTGGCGGTGACCCAGCCCAACAACTGCGGGCTCGGCGGCGACTTCTTCTGTCTGTACTACGAGGCGGCCACCCGACGCGTGCACTTCCTGGACGGCGCCGGGCGCTCCGGCTCCCGGGCCAGCCTGGACGAGCTCGCGCGTCGCGGCCTGAACGGGCTCCCCGTGCTCGGCCCGGCCACCGTTAGCGTTCCCGGCTGCGTGCGGGCGTGGGGCATGCTGCTCGAGCGGTTCGGCACCCGCCCGCTGGGCGCGCTGCTGGAGCCGGCCCGGCACTGGGCCGAGCACGGCTTCCCGGTCACCTCGACGGTGAGCCAGTCCATCGCCGAGCTGGCGGGGGTCAACCCCGACCCCGAGTGGCGCCGGGTCTTCCTGTCCGGCGGCCGGCCCCCCGCGCTGGGCGAGGTCTTGCGCCAGCCGGACCTGGCGCGCACGCTGCGCGAGCTGGGCGAGCAGGGCCCGGATCTGTTCTACACCGGATGGGTGGCCCGGGCGATCGCCACCCGCCTGGAGGCCGAGGGGTTCCTCACGCCCGACGACCTGGCCGAGCACCGCGGCCGGTGGGGCGAGCCGATCGCCACCGACTACCGCGGCCACACGATCTACCAGACGCCGCCGCCCACCCAGGGCCTGGCGGCCTTGCTCGCCTACAACCTGCTCGAGGGCTTGCCGCTCGGTCGGTACCCGCTGCACTCGGCCGCGCACCTGCACGGCCTCATCGAGACGGTGAAGCTTGCCTACGCCGACCGCGACCGGTGGATCGCCGACCCGGACCGGGCCCGGGTGCCGGTCGAGGCGCTGCTGGACAAGGCTTACGCGGCGCGACGGCGGCGCGAGTTCGACCCGCGCAAGGCGGGCGCCTACGTCGGCGGGCAGCCGGAGGGGGACACCACGGGGTTCGTCGTCGCCGACGGCCGCGGCGACGTGATCGCCGTCATCCAGAGCCTCTTCAACCTGTTCGGCTCCGGCGTCGTCGCGCCCGGCACCGGCGTGTGCCTGCACAACCGCGGGCGCCACTTCGCGCTGGATCCCGAGCATCCCAACGCGCTGGGCCCGCGCAAGAAGCCGTTTCACACGCTCGTCGCCTCGATCGTGACCCGCGGCGACCGGCCGGTGCTGGGCCTGGCCACCATGGGCGGCAACGGCCAGGCGATGTTTCACGTCCAGATCGTCACCACCGTCCTCGACTACGGCCGGGACGTTCAGGAGGCCATCGAGCGCCCGCGCTTCCTCATCGGCGCCTTCCTGCCCGGCGAGGCCGCCGACACGATCCACGTCGAGAGCCGCGTGTCGCCCCGGGTCCTGGCCGCGCTGCGCCGGAAAGGCCATGCCGTCAAGGCGGCGCCCCCGCTCTTCTACAAGATGGGCCACGCGCACGCCGTCGTCCTCCACGACGGCACGCTGATGGGGGGCGCCGACCCGCGCGGCGACGGTGTCGCGCTGGGGCTCTGATGGACACCGCCGCGCCGGCCGCGCG